>CAYZLP010000108.1:0-10156 GCA_964478635.1 uncultured Caldilineaceae bacterium | reverse complement strand
CGTCGCCCCGCAGGTAGGACGCAGCCGGCGCGGGCGGACCGATGGCCACGGCATCATCGGCCAGGGCCGTATGGAGCGCCGTCGCATCGGCCTCCGAGTAGACGGCTACCGTCCGGATGTCCATCTCCTGACAGGCCCGGATGATCCGCAGGGCGATTTCGCCGCGATTGGCGATGAGGATCTTTTGAAACATGGCTGCTCCAACGGACCGCGGATTTTTTATCAACACAGTTTGGCCAAAATAGAACGCGGATGGGGCGGATTTACCGAATCTACGCGGATTTTCATCCAGATCGATCAGCGGGAATCCGCCCAATCCGCTCAATCCGCGTTCTATCATCACATCCGAAAGACACCGTACTGGGTTGCCGGCGTCGGTGCGTTGAGCGTGGCGGAGAGGGCAAGGCCCAGGACCGTGCGCGTTTCGGCGGGATCAATGATGCCGTCATCCCAAAGGCGGGCGGTGGCGTAGTACGGATCGCCTTCCTGCTCATATTTGTCCAGGATGGGCTGCTTGAACGCGGTCTGGGCTGCTTCATCCAACTGCGGCTCATCGCGGCGGGCGAGCTGATCTTGCTTGACGGTGAGGAGCACGTTGGCCGCCTGCTCGCCCCCCATGACGCTGATGCGGCTGTTGGGCCAGCTGAAGAGGAAGCGGGGACCATACGCCCGGCCGCACATGCCGTAGTTGCCGGCGCCGAAGGAGCCGCCGATGATCACCGTGATCTTGGGCACCTGTGCGTTGGCGACCGCATGGACCATCTTGGCCCCGTCCTTGGCAATGCCGCCGTTCTCGTATTCCTTGCCCACCATGAAGCCGGTGATGTTCTGGAGGAAGAGGAGCGGAATGTGCCGAGCCGTACAAAGTTCGATGAAGTGGGCGCCCTTGAGCGCCGACTCGCTGAAAAGAATGCCGTTGTTGGCGATGATGCCCACGGGATAGCCCCAGAGATGGGCAAAGCCGCAGACCAGCGTTGTGCCGTAGCGGGCTTTGAACTCGCGGAAGCGGCTGCCGTCCGTCAACCGGGCGATGACCTCGCGCACGTCGTAGGCGACCTTGAAGCTGTCCGGAATGATGCCGTAAAGCTCCGCCGGATCATAGAGAGGATCCTCCGGCGGGCGAATGTCTTGCTCGATGCGCTTGCGCGTATTCAACGTGGCCACGATATCGCGCAGGATCTGGAGTGCGTGTTCGTCATTGTCGGCAAAGTGATCGGCTACGCCCGAGATGCGCGTATGCACATCCGCGCCGCCTAGCTCCTCGGCGCTGACGTCCTCGCCCGTGGCGGCCTTCACCAGAGGCGGCCCGCCCAGGAAGATGGTGCCCGTGCCCTGGACGATGACCGCCTCGTCGCTCATGGCTGGCACATAGGCGCCGCCGGCCGTACACGAGCCCATGACCGCGGCGATCTGGGGAATGCCGGCTGCGCTCATGACGGCCTGGTTGTAGAAAATGCGCCCGAAATCGTCCACGTCCGGGAAGACCTCGTCCTGCATGGGCAAAAAGGCGCCGCCCGAGTCGACCAGATAGATGGAGGGCAGGCGGTTTTCCAGGGCCACCTGTTGGGCGCGCAGATGTTTCTTGACGGTCAAAGGATAATAGGCGCCGCCCTTGACTGTTGCGTCATTGGCCACGATCAGGCACTCCCGGCCGGCGACGCGGCCGATACCGGTGACGATGCCGGCGCCCGGCGCGTCGCCGGCGTAGAGTTCCCACGCGGCCAGCGGCGATAGCTCCAGGAAGGGCGAGCCCTCGTCCAGCAGCTTGTCGATGCGGCTGCGTACGAAGAGCTTGCCCTGTTCGGCATGGCGCTGCCGAGCCCGCTCACTGCCGCCGGCCTGGGCGACGGCCAGGCGTGTGCGCAGTTGCTGGGCCAGCGCACGGTTGCACTCGGCGTTGGCCAGGAACGACGCATCCTGAGGGTCGATTTGCGAGTCGAGTATGTCCATAATCTATGCGGATGGCGGCTGACAGCGCCAGAGGCTCCATTCTTAAGGGCGCCTGGTCTTATATGATCATTGTACCCGCGACCGACAATTGGGACAACCAGGGGTGCATTTTGGGTGCCGGTGGGCTATAATGATCAATGTATTTCATCAATCCATATTTTGCCGAAGCTATTGCAAAAACTCGTCGGATCATTTATACCCGATCGAACGAAAAAGTACTATGAATTTCGAACTCAATGAAGAGCAGCGCATGATCCGCGACACGGTGCGGAAGTTTGCGCAGGAGAAGGTCAAGCCGTTGGCGCAGCATACCGACGAAGCGGCCGAGTTTCCGGCCGCGGTCTTCCGGGAGATGGGCGAGTTGGGCCTCCTTGGTCTGCCCGTGCCTGAGGAATACGGCGGCGTCGGTGCGGACACCATCAGCTATTCCATCGCCGTAGAAGAGCTGTCGGCCGCCTGCGGTTCCACCGGTCTGAGCTACGCCGCCCACACCTCCCTGGCCTGCATGCCCTTGCTCTGGTTCGGCAATGAGGAGCAGAAGCAGCGCTACCTTACCCACATTGCGTCCGGCAAGGGTCTGGGCGCTTTCGGCCTCACCGAGCCCCAGTCCGGCTCCGACGCAGCGGGCCTGCGGACCAGCGCCGTGAAGGATGGCGACGCCTGGGTGCTGAACGGCCAGAAAATGTGGATCACGTCGGGCTCCATCGCCGATGTGGTGCTGGTTGCCGCGGTGACCGATGCTTCCCGGGGCGCCCACGGCATCTCCAATTTTATTGTGGAAAAGGGAACGCCCGGCTTCATTCCGGGAAAAGACGAGCCCAAGATGGGTCTGAAGGGCTCCGTCACCAGCCAGCTCTTTTTTGAAGCGTGCCGCGTGCCGGCCGAAAATATGCTGGGCGCGCCCAACGAGGGCTTCGTTCAGTTCATGAAGACCCTGGACGGCGGGCGCATCAGCATTGCATCCTGCTCCCTCGGCCTGGGCCGGGCCGCCTACGAGGAATCGGTCCGCTATGCCCAGGAGCGCCACGCCTTCGGCCAGGCCATTGCCGGCTTCCAGGCGATCCAGCACAAGTTGGCCGACATGGCGACAGAACTGGAAGCCGCCCGCTGGCTGATCTACCGTGCGGCCACGCTCAAAGACGAGGGCCGGCCGTACAGCAAAGAGGCGGCTATGGCCAAGCTCTTTGCCTCGGAAGTGGCCGAACGGGTCTGCTACCAGGCCATTCAGATCCACGGCGGCGCCGGCTACAGCCGGGAATACCCGGTCGAGCGCATTTATCGTGACAACCGCCTCATGGCCATCGGTGAAGGCACAAGCGAAATTCTACGCACAGTGATCGCGCGGCGGGTGTTGCGCAGTTGATGATTGTTGTTGAGGGGGTGGGGAAGTGGGGTTGTGGGCATATCCACGAATGACTATGAGTCGATGATCCTCACCAAAAAATCCATGTGATGCATTTGCCGTGCCCAAACGGACAGGTTTATGTTGTTCCACGAGGTGCTACCATGACGCTATCGGGAGCAAGCAACATTATTGCCCATCCAACCCTAATTAGGTTAGCAATTGCAGTTTGGTTTCCCATGTATTCCGTCTTTGAAATCAAATACAGTTTCCCACAAAATGACCAAGACCCTGTCAATCTATTCTACTTACAAGAGTACACAGTCGCTTTTACAGAATCTCAATTTCAGGATATCTCAAAACCTGCTGATCTCGCACCGAAATTTGCAGCAACTATGACGCTGTCAAAGCTGTCGAACTTGTTTTCTCTTATTTCTGCCGCCAGAGTCCCCCTGTTTGTGAAATCAGTCTCTGTGATCGATGGCGGCTGTAGTCGTCTAGATGTTCATTCTTTTGGGATTGGGGTGACGATGAATATATGGGGCCCGGGGATTTTAGAAACCGGTACTGAACCGCTGTCGGCGATTCAAAGTGAAATCGAGACGATATTTTCACATATCAGGCGAGCAATGTAAGCATCACAGTGCGCTCAGGACCTGCCTCTTTGTCTCGGTGCTGCAGCAGGCTTGTACGGCCCTGTGTCAGATAGAACCTGAACTTAAAGAACTTTCCAGAAACAACATCCCCGGTAGGGTCCAGGCTTACTCCGGTCAGCAAAGAATTTCGTAAACCCTACCGGAGATGTTGTTTCTGGGGACAACCCTAAGTCTCTGCCTCTGCCCTTACCAACCGATACTCCTCCGCTCGATACCACGGAACGCCGATCATGGGCAAGAGCCAGCGGTCGAGGCCGTACCAGCCCGCAACCTTCCACGCAACCATGAGCATGATGGCCAGGACAAAGAGGAAGCCGTTGGTGCTGGCCGTGCCGGCCATGATGAAGTTCCAGTTCATGAAGCCGCCGAAGAAGGCCGCAATGCCGGTGAAGGCGCCCAGAATGAGGGCGATACCGATGGCGATTTCGCCGAAGACAACCAGCTTGGCGAACCAGGTATACCAGCCCGCATCCAGCATGAACTGAATAAAGCCCCGGTACCAGTCGTAGGAAATGGGCGGACGGCCGCTTTCCGGAACCTGAACCGCGCCGGTCCAGAAGCCGCGCAGCGCCTCCCCGCCGTCCATCCAGGCCGGATTGCCGACCTTGCCCCAACCGGAGCTGAGCCACTGCCAGCCCAGAAAGAGGCGAATGATCAGCCAGAGCCAGGCGAAGCGGACGGTGCTGAAGAGGACACGGGCGATGGGCGGATCGGGGATGATGATCTCGCCCTGGGCGTTGACAATCTCCTTACTGCTCACAATGGTTCTCCTTTCCATTAACAACACGGTTCGGGAGCAGTAAGATACTTGCACATTTGCGTGAATATTTATGCAATAAAGTCTCCACTTCCTGCTTTGGACAGGAGACGGTGGGCCTCGATTTCTGCCGCATAGATGCCGCTGAGCTCTTCCTGCAGCGTGGCAAACAGCGCATCGATTTCCCGATCGTTCAACGGGAACTCTTCGGCCACTGCTGCATCCAACCCGTCCAGCTCCTCATTGATGGCCCGACGCTCCACCAGTCCGTCGCCGCCCAGGGCTGCATAGAGGGCCTGGCGGCGGGCCAGGAGTTCTTTGGTCCGGGCCAGCAGCGGAACCTCAGTCGGGAGCGCCAATTCCCCCAGATTGCTCCAGCGTACGTTGATGTATTTGTAATGGTAGGCGATTTCATCGAGTTGGGGTCGCCGAACGATGGGTGCGGCTTCTGTCAGGAATTCTGCATAGAGGTCGCGTAGGGAACCGCCTTGCGGTCCACCGGGAGAGACTGCCTCGTAGACCGATTTGAGCGCGTCGTAAAGGCCGCGCCGCCGGGCAAAGACCACGGGCCAGCCCTTGGCGTGCTCGGCATCCGTCATCAGCCGGGCCCACTTGCGGATGGCCGGCAGCGCGAAGGAATCCGAGGCGCGACCGAGGTTCGCCACACAGTCCGCCAAACCGGCCTTGATTGCGGCTTCCAGGTCATACTCGCTGGGACGACCGAGCCGCGCCACCCGGTTCTTGTAGGAGGGAATGCGTCCCCGGGCCTGGGCGAAGTCGCCGTCGGCGACGGTGAAGAGGGTGGCCGCGCGATCATCGATCAGGGCCAAACCGTTGGCGTCATCGAGGCCGACTGTGGTGACAACATGGCCATAGCAGCCATGCAGGTCCGGCGGGAGCATCATGTAGGGCATGAGGGCCAGATCGGTCCAGGCGACGGCGGGTACGCCCTGCTCCAGAATCCCGGCCAGATTTGCCTGGGCTCGCTTGGCGCCGCCCGTTTCCAGCACTTCGACCGGGAACGCCATGCGCTGGGCCAGTGCGGTGAGGAATTTGACTGGATATTGCCAGTTGTTGCGCATGCCCAGGACGAGCGCCTTGCGGTCGCCGGCCTTGAATTCCCACAAAATGTAACCCATACCCAGACCGCCGCCGATGCCCAGCAGCATGGCTTCGCTGTAGGGTTGGCCGGTGTGGGGCGCCGTGACGCCCTGATAGGACAATGCTGCGGCGTAAGCGGCCGTGTCAGGGTGCTGGCCGCCATAGGGTTGGTAATCGGGCAGAATCATGGGACTGCTCCTTGCGTTGAGTCGAGAACGAACGCCGGCAGCAGCCACTATACGCGCTGACACTTCCCGGGTCAAATGGAAGTGTCAGGTTCAAGGCAATGCGCGATGTACCGCCAGTAGACCGCGGAACAGACCGGATACGACGGACTTGCCCTGAGTGCTCTGTTAACATGAATTTTGCATATGTCATTCTGAACGGGTCGGCGCGAAGTCTTCGGATTTAGCGAGTGTCTAGTGAAGAATCTATGCTCCGGCAACGTCGAGATTCTTCACTGGACAGTCGCCGTATCCAAAGTCGCACCGTCGACCCGTTCAGAATGACAAAAATCAACCTAACAGGCTACTTAGTCTGCTGCAGGCCGGACAACACTGCCGGACAACACTGCTGCAGCACCGAGCCGTGCGATTTTCTCGCTGTCGTACAGACTGCATGGCGCAAATTGTCCACTTCGGCCAAACTGGTTTGGCTTGGCCATATGCAGCCCATCGGATATTATAGCATCAAGTTCGGGTTGAACGTAAATTCTGTCCGGCCTTTCCTTTCGCATCAAACTATTTTGTGAGGTCTTGTGAACGGCATCTGTAGAACCGGCGTGCAGAAATATGGCATGAGCGGTAGCCTTCCAGGCCTATCTCGCGACCATTTTTTACCCCAGGGGGGTTATGGCTTCTTTTGCCGAACAACTGCGCACCCATATTGAACGCAGCGGAATCACCGATGCCGAGTTGGCCCGTTCCGTCGGCGTGCGCCGGCAAACCATTTTCCGCTGGAAAGAGGGACTGGTTAAGCGTCCTCGCTATCGGGATGATCTCTTGCGCGTGGCGGATCGCCTGCGCCTGACGCCATCTGAACGCGATGCCCTGCTGCTGGCTGCGGGCTTTGCGCCGGAGGGTGATGGCCAGGTTAAGGCTGAGCCTGAGGGTGAGAAGGGTGGTGCGGTTGGGGCGGCCGATGTGGATAAGGCGGCCGATGTGGACGCGACGGGATCGCCTACGACCCTAGAATCTGTCCGAGAATTCTCTGAGGCGAACACTCTAGCTGGAGAAGAGTCGGGACTCACAACCGAATTTTCGGATAGGCTCCTGGTAGACGAGATGCCTCTCCCCGAGACGCTCGTCGCCGCACCGATTTTTTTGGAAACGGACGATGAAGCCGATCTCGCCAGGTCGCCTCGTCTTTCGTGGTGGTATGTCGTCGCACTGCTGGCAGCAGTCTTGCTCATGCTGCTCACTGTGCTGGGGCCCCTGGCCAGGCGATCGGCACCTCCCCGGACACCAACGCCACAGGCCACCCAAACATTGGCCAATGTGCTGGAAGCACAGCCCGGGGAGAAGTTACTGTTGGTTGCTGAATTCGCCAATTACGGCGCCGACCAGGGCTTCAACGTGGCCGGACGCGTCCGTGAAGCGCTCATGAGTGAAATCAGCCAGACTGCGCTGGAGAACACGCGGGTAGCCATTTGGCCTGCTGTGATCGTCGATCCCGGTGAAGCGGCTGCCGTCCTGGCGGAAAGCGGCGCATCGGCCCTGATCTGGGGTGAATACGACAGTGGCCGGGTGCGGGTGAACACGGCCCTCCCCGGGATGGGCGAGGGACCCGGTTGGGTGCGGTTTCTCTCCTCCCCTGGCGACCTGTCGTCCACGATCAATGTCGATCTGCCCCAGGAAGTGCGCCTGCTTGCCTTGACTACCCTGGGGCGACTGTACCGGGATTCCACTGAATATGCGGCAGCCCGCAACGCGTTCAAGCGGGCGCTCGACTTGCAGCCGGCGGCCGCTGAAACGGAGGCCATGCTCCATTTTCTGCTTGCGACAGTGTTGGAGCGGGGCGACGATCGGGATCTAGCCGCCGCCATTGCCGAATACAGCCGGGTCATCCCGCTGCGGCCCGAATGGGTCAACGCCCGCTATAACCGGGGTGGCGCCTACCTGCAACGCTACTATGACGGCGGAGAGCCGGATTTGCTTGATGCTGCCATTGCCGATTTCGGCTCGGTTCTGGTAGATGCGCCCGCATTCGGCGATGCCTTTCTAAACCGGGGGATCGCCTACTATGAGCGCAACCGGCCCGGCGACCTGGAACTGGCCTACCGCGACATGACCGACGCACTGGCAAGGTCGCCCAACGCCTACCGCGTCTACTACAACCGGGGCTTGCTCAATATCAGGCGGGACGATCCCCAATGGCGCACCGATCTAGAGCGCGCGCTGCAGCGCAACCCCAGTCATGCGCCGTCCCACAGTGCGCTCTGCTGGGGCTATGTGCTGGAAGGCGAGGCCCGGCAAGCGTTGGAGCACTGCGATCGCGCTCTGGAACTGGACCCTAACAGCAAGGTGATGGATTCGATGGGCATCGCCTACGCGTTGCTTGGTCGCACCGATGAAGCAACGGAAGAACTGACCGCCTATCTTGATTGGCTGCGAACCCTGCCCCGAACTGCCTTTGCCCGCTACAACGGTCCGGCGGTCGAAGACTGGATCGAAGCGCTTGAAGCCGGTGAAATGCCCTTCGACCAGGCCACGATGGATCGCCTACGCGGGTAATCGCGTTGCCCACGTTTGAATCATGCCTTGTCGTGATTGGCGCGTAGTAGTAGAGACGTTGTATTGCAACGTCTCTACAGGATGAGGCGCCAGACCCAGAAGGTCACCATACCCAATACGATGGTCAAGAGTAGGTTGTCCTTGCGCCAGGCTGCGAACGCGGCGACGATGGCCGCCCCCAAATATGCGTTCGTGTAGTCAAGCAGGAGCTGGCCGCCCGGCATGAGCACGGCCGGGACAATGATCGCGGTCAGCACAGCGGGCGGTATAAATTTCATGGCTTCCAGTAGCCAAGGAGGCAGTTCCCTGCGTCCCACCAGGGCCAGGACCGGGTAGCGTACGCCGAACGTCACGATAACCATTCCGGCAATCATCCAGAACTCTCGAAGCGTCACTCCCCTACCTCCTGCCGCTGGAGCAAGGCGCCCGTACCGACGCCGGCAAGGGTGGCCCCGATGAGCCCCAATTGATTCGGAAGTCCGTGCAGGAGCATGGCGGCACCTGCCGCCACCACTACGCAGGCGACTATCGGCCGGCTGCGCAGCATGGGAACGAGCATGCCGATGAACGTGACCGGCAGGGCAAACTCAAGCCCCCAAGATTCTGGATCGGGAATGGCCTGGCCCGCGCGAATCCCGATATAGGTGCAGAGTTGCCAGTTACCGTACATGAAAAGGGCTGAGCCGAGATAGAACCAGTGTTTGAAGGGCGACGGATCTGTCCGACCGTAGCGTTCTATGACGACAAGGTAACTCTCGTCCGTGAGCCAGAATCCCAGGGGCAGTAGCCAGCGTTGGGGCAGCGCCTTCATGTGGGGCGCAAGCGAAGCCGCATAGAGCGCGTGACGCAGGTTGACCACAAACGTGGTCAGTACGATGATGGCCACGCCCGCGCCCGCTGCAACCAATCCCGCGGCAACAAATTGGGCCGAGCCGGCAAAGACGAACAGCGACATGGCCATAGTCGCCTGAGGAGACAGGCCACCATTCACGGCGACCGCGCCGAAGATGATGCCGAAGGGTATCGCGCCGACCACCAGCGGAAAGGTAGCCTTTACGCCCCACCAAAATTCCGTCCCGCGCCCATAGTTGCTGGCTTGATGGATGTTTTCTCGGGGCAGTTGCGTTTCGGTCGTTTGAGACAAGGCCCTGCTCCATTCGGTTTGGGACGACCCCAAAACTGGCGTCCGCATGGGATCATTGGTTTCAATCTTGCGCACGGAACGCAGGAACCATGATCGCGTAGCGCATTCAGGTTAATTGACGCGCTTCGTCCGCACCAATGCGCCCGCAAAGGTGAAGGAATGATCGGCTTCTACGGCCAGGGCGGAACGCACTTCACGGGGCGCGATATCTAGCAGGCGGCGCAGCATGGCAACCTGCTCGGGCGGTGTAGCCATGCGCGTAACCCATGACGCAAAGTCGAGGCGCAGGGGCCAGGTCACGACGACCTCTCCCCGCAGCCCGTTTCGCCCCAGCATTGCCAGCCACTGGCCTGTCGTGTGGTCGCGCACGTGAGACGGGTCGCGCAGCAGTTCGATGGCTTGGACGAAGGTATCCGTCATGTGGTCTTCAAAAGAGACGACGTCGGAGAGCAGAAAACGACCATGCCCGGGCGC
>CAYZLP010000107.1:7819-10195 GCA_964478635.1 uncultured Caldilineaceae bacterium | reverse complement strand
GTCATGGCTGCTTCAGTTCCCGTTTTCTTCGTTCCGATTGCCGTCACTTCGGAAACCGCAAAGCTTGCCGGAGTCTGAACCGTACCGGAGGGTAGGGGTTGAGGAGACCGGGTATTGGCTCGAATGTTTTCGATGAGTGGCGTCGGAGCGGGGGACATTTCGGCGGGACTTTGCTGGACTGGCAGGCAGCCACTAAGGGTCGCCGCCATGCCGGTCAAGATCAGCACCCCAGCCGCGGCTGACTGCGAAAATCGTCCCATTTCAACAACGCTCAACACGGATGCTTCGGCTGGAATCCGCCTGCGCTGCCTCTGGCCGCAACCGCAATAGGATTCTGTCGGGATTCACTAGAGTGTGCTGGCCAGGTCAACCAGCAGCCGGGAGAGCATCGACAGGGCAAAAAAGACCACAATCGGCGAAATATCGATCATGCCGATAGGGGGAATGATCCGCCGCGCCGGTTCGAGCACCGGATCGGTCACGCGGACCAGCATCTGCACGGCCGGGTTGTAGGGATCCAGGTTGGGGATCCAGCTCATCAGAATACGGGCCAGCAACACGAAGATGTAGAGTTGGATTGCTTGCGCCAGTATGATCAAAATTGCACTCATGACATGTCCTTCTTCTCACTAAGATCGCCTAGCTCCTGACTGCGGCGATAAGCTGCAAATATGGCCCTACTCAGCACGGCGCGCATGGCCGCTTTTTCCAATTCATATAGACCGGCCGCCGTGGTCCCTCCCGGGCTGGTGACCCGGTTTTTGAGTTCAGCCGAGTGAGTGCCCGTGGTGCGCATGAGCTCCACGCTCCCCTCGATCGTCTGCAAGACCATCAGTTCCGCGTCACGCCGGGTAAAGCCCATGTGAACGCCGGCGTCGATCATGGCCTCGATGATCAGGAGCACGAATCCCGGTCCGGAACCGCTCAGGCCGGTGGCCATATCGAGATAGCTTTCCTCGTCCATGCTCAGTTGTTCGCCGAACGCGCCGAGGATGAGTTTCGTCTGCTCCAATTGCTGCTCGGAAACCTGGGGCGTGGCCGTCCAAACCGTCATCCCCTTGCCGAGTTGGGCCGGCGTATTGGGCATCGCACGCACGATACGATCATGAAAGAGGCCGCTGCGCAATGAGCTGATGCGGGCGCCTGCAATAATGCTCAGCACAAGCGCATCGGGCCGGACATTGCTGTGCAACTCATCCATGACCTTGGGCAAGGTCTGGGGCTTGATGCTGAGAATCACCACGTCGGCGTTGCGTACGGCTTCCTGGTTGCTTGCCGTTGTATGGATGCCGTAGTTCTGGACCATATAGTCCCGACGTTGCGCCCACGGATCACTGGCGTAAATCTGATCGGCCCCGGTAAGCCCTTTGTCCAGAATTCCCTTGACCATGGCTTCGCCCATGACGCCACTGCCGACGAAACCGATCTTGTTGACGTTCAACATAGTCGTTTTTTCCTTTACTGGCCGTAATCGCGCTCCCCAAAGATGGCCGAACCGATACGAACCAGAGTGGCGCCTTCTTCAATCGCCAGCTCGAAGTCGTTGGTCATCCCCATGGAGAGGTGGCGGAGCCCGGCTGTCGGGACTGCCGTGTTGAGTTCATCCCGGATGCGGCGTAGCGCTCGGAAAACGTTGCGCAATACACTTTCGTCGTCCACGTAGGGCGCCATGGTCATCAAGCCGTCGATGCGGATGCCGGAAAGCGCCAGCAGATCGGAAAACTCTTCTACAACGCTGTCCGCTGTGAAGCCATGTTTGCTCGCTTCACCGCTCACGTTTACTTCCAGCAACACATCCATTAC
This sequence comes from uncultured Caldilineaceae bacterium, assembly GCA_964478635.1. Lineage (GTDB taxonomy): Bacteria > Chloroflexota > Anaerolineae > Caldilineales > Caldilineaceae > JAGRCP01. The sequence goes on along the minus strand of CAYZLP010000107.1, from coordinate 8,392 downwards.
GCAGCCGGCCTCAATTGCGTCGCGGCTGAGGCGGTTCGCAATTTTCATCCGATCCACGGAATGGATCAGTGTAAACGGTCCCACGGCTTGACGGGTCTTGCGACTCTGAATTGTGCCAATGAAGTGCCAACGGATATCGTCCAGGCCGCGTGCGCCGGCTTCTTCCACCTTGGCCCAAAGCTCTTCCAGGCGATTCTCGCCGAAGTCGCGCTGTCCGGCGGCATAGGCCGCTTCGATTGCAGCCAGTGAGTGGGTCTTGCTGACTGCGACCAGCTGCACATCCTCGGCCTGCCGACCGGCCGCGCGGGCGGCCGCGGCCATGCGTTCCCGGACCCTTGCCAGATTCTCGCCGATTTCGATCGCGCGCGTTGCGTCTGCGCCCTGCATTCTACCCGTCCTCGATTGGAAGCATCTATCACGCGATTGTACCAAGCCTGCCGCGCGCTGGCAAAGAAATCAGCCTCTGGTGTCCGGCGAATGGACCGCAAAACAGACCGGATGCAGCGGATTGAGACGGATTTAACAATCGGTGTTGGCGAAGATGATGGGCAGGAAGAGCCTAGGCTCCATGAC
>CAYZLP010000107.1:0-7719 GCA_964478635.1 uncultured Caldilineaceae bacterium | reverse complement strand
TTTAACAATCGGTGTTGGCGAAGATGATGGGCAGGAAGAGCCTAGGCTCCATGACTTCGGCCGGCCGCGCCTGCAAACCCGGTGCAGCGAAATAGACCGGCACGGGTTCACTCCACACTCCGGGGAAGCGATGATTGGGCCACGCGCCGTCGCCTGCCTCTTCGGCCGGCGGCTGCTCCGCCCGGGCCCGAATGCGAAACTCGTAGCGGGTGTTGACGCAGCGCGGGTCGAATACGAGTTCGCCGCTTTCCTCGCCGCCGGTCAACAGATCGCGCCATTCTCCACTTTCGGGACGTGTTTGGATATCGATATAGAGGCGATACGTACCATTGGGGATGGCGGCAACATCCGGGCTTTGCGCGCCGTTCCAGGCTATCTGCAATTGGGGGAGATTGGTCTCAGCCGGCAGCGGCCCGAACATGGCGGCCGGCGCCCGGACGATTTTCACGGCATCCACATATCCATGATTGCCGTGCCACTGGAAGGGGCTGTTAATGCGGGCGAAGACCGTGAGCGTGGTCGCCTCGGCTACGGTCGCCAGCCGCAAATTTTGCCAACCGATGCGGGTTCGGCCGTCGGGTTCCACAAAATTCGCGCGATTTTCGATCCATTCAATATTCGTACTCTGGGGATCGACGCCGCCCGACGGATCCATCCCGAGGAGCTTGGCCATGTAGTTGCCGTCGGGGCAATCATTTGGATCGGAAAAACTCCCACCGCATAGCGTGACAAACCAGCCGCTGACGCTGTATGCGCCGCCGGCTTCCACCTGGACTTGCTGGTAGAGCGTCGCGTCGAACGGTTTCCCCGGCGCAGGAGGCGTTTCCAGATCCTGCGCGCGCAGGACGACGGCATCGCGTCCTTCCAGGCGCTCTACCCAGGCGTCACTTTCACAACTGCCGGCGTACCACTCACGCGTGCTGTAGACCACGGGTGTTTCACCGGCGCGGTTGATGAGCGTCCATCCGGCGGGGATGCGAAGGGGGGCGCCCCGCTCGTCCGTGCCGTCGGTGTAGTTCGGACATTCAAATTCGCCATTGGTAAGCGTCACGGCGGCCGCAGGAATCGAGCCATCGGCGCCGGCTGACTGGGCAAAGCTGTCGCCGGCCCAGCTCAGGCAGAAAAGGATCGCAAAAGCAATGATGGCGGGAAGTCGGTTCTTCATGGTGGACCCTCCATGAATGGCGCAAGATGCTGCAACGGGTTATACGGGGTCATCTGCCGTGAGCCAGGCGAGCGTAACGAAGAGGCCGCAGCGTCCCTGTTCGGCCCGGTGACTAAAGAAATCGTGGGTATTCCGGGCCGTATCCAGCCCGCTGATTTCGATCTGCTCGCACGGAACTCCGGCAGCCACAAGCTGACGGGCATTGGCCTGCCAGAGGTCGAAATGGGGATTTGCCTCGGGACCGTCCGGCCAGGAAAAGAGCGAATCGGCGTCGGGTAACTTGATGCGGGCGAGATCCAGCACCTCCTGCCCGACCTGATAGCTTGCCGGGCCGATGCTGGGACCGATGCAAACCATCATGTCGGCCGGTTCGCTGCCGTAGGCCGCCTGCATGGCCCAGAGCGTCGCCACCGGCATTCCGTTCACCGTGCCGCGCCAGCCCGAGTGACTGAGGCCCAGAGCATGCCGGCGTCGATCGTAGAAGATCAGAGGAACGCAGTCGGCGAAGGTCAGCAACAAGGGAAGGCCCACGGAGTCGGTAATCAGGCCGTCACAGTTGGCCTGTTTCGTGCCGGCGTCGCTCTCGTCCACTTTCGCCACGCCCGTGCCGTGAATCGCGGCGGCCGTTACGATGGCTTGTCCGTCGAGGCCCAACCCAGCGGCAAGCCGCGCTTGGTTCTGGGCGACGCGCATGGGCGTATCGCCCCGGCGCACGCTGAAGTTGAGCGTGTTCCAGGGCGACGGACTCACGCCGCCGTGACGCGTGCTCACGTGGCTGCGCACGGGCAAGCCGCTGAGGCTCTCAAAGACGTAGGTGATTACGCCGTTTTCATGTACGATACGTTCCATGCCGACAGTGTAGCGGCGCGGGCGTAGACGGGGCAAATTGACGAGGGCGTGATGCTGTTTCCCAACAGATCCGGCCGCGCTGGGACTTGCTCGAAACATCCGGGTTCCCCCGGGCGTTAAAGGATTAGCAACGCAAACCGACGGGAGATAACGATGACAGAGTCTGTGACGGAACAACGCCAAGGGCCGGCTTGGGTGCCGATTTGGACGGCCATTGTGGTGGTGGCGTTGGGGCTGTTTCTGTATGCGGCCATTTTCATTTATGGCCCCACGGTCAATTTTGTGGCCGTCAATCTGCCCCAGGGTTTGATGGAATCGGCCGACGTTACGGCCGGCGATGGCGTGATCGCGGAACTCGAGGGGGAACTGAACGCCGCGGTTCCCGACCGTTGGACGCTTTGGATATCCGCCCTCACGCTGGTCGTGTCGATTATCGGGCTGATCTCCAGCACCTTTCTCAGCTGGCGGCAGCAGGCGCGCCAAGCCCGCATGGATCGCCTGGAGGCCGAACACATGCGCGTCGAAGTGGAGAAGATGCTCTTGGAAATCAGACAGTTACAAAGAGAGTTGGGCGGCTAGGTTCCAAGTCGTCTGCCTTCCCCTCTCCTATTCCCCATGGATCGGAAAGGCGAAGTTGTCGCCTGCAGTGACGGTCAACTCCCCATTGGTGGAACCCCAGGGTGGCGGCGCGTCCAGCGTATAGGTATAGCTTCCAGGATCGAAGCACTGGCGGTTTTCACCCTTCGGTGCAACTTGAAAGGTCGTGTTCCAGCCGTCGCCCCGCCGGGTAAAGGTGATGTTCAGTTCCGCACCCAGCTGATTTTGGAAAGTGTAGCAGCCTTGTCCGCCCGTGGCCTGTCCCCCAGACGATTGGCCGCTGCCGGATTGCCCGCCCGGTGCCGGTCCATCCGCCTCGGGAATAGCTGCACACGCGCCGTCGAGGGTGGTATATTGGCTGTTGCCCGAGACCCAGCCGGGTTGTCCGTCGGGCGTGAAGATCAGCAGCCAGCCGCAGTTATTGCTCTGGCCTGCCACTGTCAACACATCACCCTGATTGACGGCGGCAATGCGTCCGTAGTTGGTTCCCGGTCCTGCACGGACGTTGAGGGCCGCTGCCACCACTGTCGCTGTTGGCAGGCGTTCTGTGATCCGCTCCTGGTCGCCCACGGTGATGGTGGCCAGAATCTGCTCAAACGCCGTCACGTCGGCTTCCTCGATCATGTAGACATAGAGGAGCAGTAGCTGCCCTTCATCCCCGGTGGGATTGGCGGACAGCGTCACGAACACGCTGCCTTCCACGCCGCCGCAGTCGTACCAGACGTCATAGACTCCTTCCAGCGCGTCATTCGCGTAGTCATAGCGCTGCTCGTAGGTGCAATCCTCACCGAAATCGAGCAGGTCCAACACCTCGTCCGGGGCGAAAGCTTCGGCAATGGAGCTGGAGACGCCGGCAAAGACCCCGGGCGTTTCCCAGGTGCTCTCGAAACTGGCCGCATCGGGCGCAGCCGTCAGCGCCCGGCCCATGACGTCACCGTCGATCACCCAATCGTCGTTGACGAGATCGCTCCAAGCCAGGGGCACGCTCATCGCGACTGCACCGTCACTATCGCTGATGATGGTGTAGTCATCGGGATCGAAGGGTACGGCCTCATTGGGACCGGGAGCCCCGTCGGCGATCAGGGGGGCCGTCGCGTCGGTCACGACATAGAAGCTGCTGGTCAACACGTCGAAAGCCTCTACGTCGGCATCGGACACGGCCGAAAAATAGACCAGGACGACGTGGTCGTCGGTATCGGCCGCCGCGGCCAGCACCACAAATACGTTGTCTTCACCGCCGCAGTCGGTCCAGATGTCATAAGCGCCGCTGTAGGTGACGCCGGCGATCGTGTGGAGATGCTCGATTCGATCATCATAGGCGCACGCGTCCGAGAAGTCGTTTTCGTCCAGCAGGTCGATAGGCGCAAAATCTTCCGGGTCGGCGATCAGACTGTAGATGGCCACGCCTGGCTCGGACCAGACGTCATTGAACGCTGCCGTATCGTAGGCGGCCGTCAGGGTCGCCGAGATCAATTCATCGCTCTCCACCCAATCGGTGGCAACCACATCCTCCCATTCCGCCGGCAGCAGGACCGTGGCGGCATCACTCTCCACCAGGACGTATTCATAGATCAGCTCGCTGGTATCGATCTCCTCGACAGAGCCAAAGACCGTACCGATTTCGCCCTCGTCATCATCGCGTGCCGTACCCGGCGGCGTGATGAGGAAGGTGTCCAGAATGCGATCCATTGCCTCGTAATCCGCGTCTCCTGCGGTGTAGACTTCGATCCGCAGGAGATAGTCGGCCGTTTCCGGGACCAGGCCCATAATCATGGCCGAGGCGCCGTCTTCGTTGCACTCCTCCCACAGATCGTAGTCACCGGTGTAGAAGCCTTCAGGAATGCTTTCCCGACCGGCATAGGTGCAAGTCTCGCTGTAGTCGATGCCATCAATGAGATCGGTCGTGGATATCTCGGCTGGATCCAGAATGTCCGAATAGGAGAAGACGACGCCCGGAATGCCCCAGTCTTCATAGAAGGCGTCCAGATCGGGCACGGCCCAGAGCTGGAGTCCGATGGTTTCCTCGTCGTCATTCGTCCACGGCTCTTCCAGGACGTCCTGCCAGTCCACCGGGACTTCAAAGGCCATGATGCCCTGCTCGTCCGTAATCGTCATGTACTCAACATATCCCGGGGCTGCACCGTCGCTGGTATCGCCGGTCTCGCTTTCGTCATCGGCGACGGCGTTGTCGGCAAAGGAGAAGCTGCGTTCCAGCGAACGACCGTTGAGTTGGCCTTCCAGCACCTCCTGCGTATCCAGACGCAGCACCTCGATGGCCAGGACATCGTCCGGACTGTGGCTGCGCAGAATGTCGCAGTAGGTCTGCATCGTGCCGTCGGTGGCAAGATCGAGCCCTTCCATGGTCAGCAGGATGTCACCGGGCAGCAATCCGGCTGCATCGGCCGGTGAGCCGGAATCGGTCGACGAAATCCAGATGCCCGTGAGGTCGTCGTCCACGGTTATGGCCTCGCCGTTGATGCCGATGGAATCGACATTCTCGCCGCTGCGCAAGCGTTCGATGAGGGGCAAGGCTTCGTCGCGCGAGATGGCGAAGTACTGCCCCGCCTGGTTGAGTCGATAGTTGACCCCCACTACCTTGCCTTCGCTATCGACCAGCGGGCCGCCGGAATTGCCGGGGACGATGTCGGCGTCGTGCTGCAGCACCTCATCAATGGAGGCCCAGGAGCTTTCGCCGCCGGCGCTGGCCTTGGCCACGATGCCGCGCGTCAATGTGTACTCCGGATCGCCCAAGGGAAAGCCCGCTGCGTAAATGTCCAGGCCAACCCGGATCGGGCCTTCGTACCAGTCGAGGTAGGAGAAACCGTCACCCTGGATATCGATAACTGCCAAGTCCGCGCATTCCGCGACGCCCAGCACCCGGGCATTGCGCGGCTCCTCTTCATCCGCGACGTAGACTCGGAAGAGGGCGCCGCCGGTGACCACGTGATTATTAGTCACGGCGATGCCTGCTTCGTCAATGATGAAGCCCGAACCGGTCCCTGCCGCGTTGGCCAGCATCCCTTGCTCCGGATCGACAAAGGTTCCGACCGCTTCGATCTGGACCACGGCTTTGTAGACGTCTGCCAATGTGTCGACGGCGGTGCTTTCCGCGTCGTCATCATCGCCGCCAATGGGTTGTCCGCGCTGGGCGGGCATCACTTCGTCGGCATCGGCCGCCAGTGCCGGATGGGTCCCGGACAGAAGCGCCAGGGCAAAGAACGAAGCGACGAGCATAAGTGCGGTTCGGCGCAGCAGATTCATGGATCTCCCCCCTCAATAACAAACTTTCGTGCTGTAAGATAACAAAAACGGATTCAACTCTTGGGACCGCAGTGAGTTTCGGCGATGGGTTCGATGTGGCGCTTCTTGGGGCGAAGCTATACCATTTCAGGGCTGGACCAATTGTACGTGATATTTGTCCAGCTGGCAACCGCTATTTTGATGGCGCAGAAGTTCTCATTTTGCCGCCAATAGACCGCGGAACAAACCGGATACACCTCGCCTCGCTGGACGAACCTATTGCAGGTCGACGTGGGTGAGCGCTTTTTCTTTCTTTCGGGAGATTGGTATGATGGGTAGGTGAAGAATGTTGCGGTGCCACTCTCAATGGTACGCTGAATGAGCGGAGCGCGCCGGATGACCCGAATGCCGGACCATCGTAGACCCATTTCCCCATTTCTGGCGGCAAAGCTGCATGTGCCGGCGCTGCCCCAGGCGGTCGTTCTACGCCCGCAGCTGCTGGGTCAGCTTGAGAAGGGACTCAAAGGCAATCACTGCCTGACGCTGATCAGCGCACCGGCCGGTTATGGCAAAACAACGCTCATCGCCGAGTGGCTCGCCGAATGGCCCACCGCTGTCTCCAAGCCCTTGGTTGCGTGGATATCATCGGACCCCGGCGACAGCGATCCGACCCTCTTCTTTGCCTATCTGGTGCTTGCTCTGGAACGGACGGGTCAGGCGCATGAATGGGCGACCCGCGCTTTGCTGCAACAGCCGTCCCAAGTGGACGAACAGGCGCTGGCAGAGGGGCTTCTCCAGGATCTGGCGGCTGTCGTCGCTGCAGAAGAACGATCGCTCTTGCTGGTGTTGGATGACATGCACCGGATCTCATCTCCGGCAATCTATGCCGTTCTGCAACAGGTGATCGAACGCCTGCCGTCCGGCTGCCACGTCGTCATGCTGACGCGTGAAGATCCTCCCCTGAGCTTGGCCCGCCTGCGCATTCAGCAACGCGTGACCGAACTGCGCGCGCGCGATCTCCGCTTCACCTCGACCGAAGCGGGGAGTTTTCTCAATCAGATCATGGCGCTGGATCTGCCGGCTGGGGCAGTGGAAGCCCTGGCGCTGCGGACGGAAGGTTGGATCGCCGGACTGCAGCTGGCCGCCCTTTCACTGGAAAACGAAGGGGACCGCTCCGCATTCATCGGGAATTTTGCAGGTGACGATCGCCAGGTGGTGGATTATCTCCTGGAAGAGGTGCTCATGCGCCAGCCGCCGGATCTGCGGCGCTTTCTGCTCTATTCCTCGATTCTGGACCGTATGTCCGGCCCTCTGTGTGATGCGCTGCTGGCAGAAGGAGGCCCCGCACCTGGAGATTCGCTCCTTGCCGATCTGGAGATGCGTTCCAGTCAGGCGGTTCTGGAGGAACTGGAGCGACGCAATCTTTTCCTGGTCTCTCTAGACAATCGCCGCACGTGGTATCGCTATCACCACCTGTTCGGCGAATTGCTCTACACCAATCTGCAGCTTACGTGTGACGAAGCGACCATCCGGGGACTTCATCTGCGGGCGGCCGCCTGGCATGCGGACCACGGTTTCCCGACCGCGGCTGTGTCCCACGCTCTGAAGGCGGACGATCACGAACTCGCCGCACGGCTGGTGGAGGGGGCGTTGGCGCGTCCGGCGACCTGGTCGAGCGGCAACATCGGGCTGCTCCATGATTGGTGGCGCGCGCTGCCGGCTACCGTCATGCGCGGCCGGCCACTGCTCTCTTTGCGCATTTCACGGGCCCTCTATCTCTCCGGGCGTCTCGACGAAGCGGAGCGGCTGCTGGATACGACGGCGCGCGCGCTGCAAGATTCACGTGTCCCGTTCGGTGATGCGGAGAG
>CAYZLP010000106.1:0-10222 GCA_964478635.1 uncultured Caldilineaceae bacterium | reverse complement strand
GGACCCAGCGGCAAAGCCCGGGCGGACGGTGCCCGCACGAAGTTCATGCGCGGCGCCACGGCCATGCAGGAACTGATCGAGCCCATGATCACGGGAGAACCCTATCCAATCAAGGGTCTGATCGTCTACGGCGTCAACCTGCTCAACTCGATTCCCGATACCGAGCGGACCATCGAGGCGCTCAAACAGCTGGAATTCGTCCTGGTGATCGACGTTCTGCCCCAGGAGCATGTCGCCTGGGCCGATGTCGTCTTCCCGGAAGCCACATCGCTGGAGCGCTATGATGAGCTTTGGACCCTGCCCCACAAGACGCCCTACATCGCGCTGCGCGAGCCCGCAGTAGAGCCCCTTTATGACACAAAGCCCGGTTGGTGGATGGCGCGTGAGTTGGGGCTGCGCATGGGACTCGAAAAGTATTTCAAGTGGGCCGATATCGAGGAATATCTGAATACCCGTCTCATGTCCATTGGGTCGAGTATCGAAAAAATGCGCGAAGAGCAAGGCGTCATCGTGCAGAACGGCAAGCCTTACCTGGCCGATTTTGGCGACAAGTCGCCCTTCCACACGCCCTCCGGCAAGATCGACCTCTACGTGGAGGAGCTTGCCCTGGCCGGCTACGAACCGATGCCCACCTATGAGCCAACGGAAGATCCGCCCGCCGGCTACCTTCGACTGCTCTACGGGCGCCATCCGGTCCATACCTTCGCCAAGACCCAGAATACACCCTTGCTGCATGAACTGAACTCGGAAAATGAACTTTGGCTCAATGCAACGGTGGCCAAGGAACTGGCCATCAAGAATGGCGACCGCGTTTATGTCGAGAACCAGGACGGCGCCCGCAGTGGCCCTATCCTGGTCAAGGCGACCGAACGTATCCGCCCGGATGCCGTCTTCATGGCCCATGGCTTCGGACAAAACGCACCGCTGCTCAGCCAGGCCGATGGCGTCGGTGCCAGTGACGCAAAACTGATCAGCCGCTATGCTCTGGACCCAATCAGCGGTGGCGCCGGCATGCGGATCAACTTTGTACGGCTCGTGAAGGAGGCCTGACGTGACGACCTTTGCCTACCTCCTGGACATGGGGCGCTGCATCGGCTGCGAGGCCTGTGTGGCCGCCTGCAAAACCGGCAACGAACTGCCCGGCGGCGTCCAGTACATTCACTTCGGCGAAAAGACCACGGGGACTTTCCCGGATATCGCCAGCAGCATCCTGAATCAGCGTTGCATGCACTGCAATGACGCGGCCTGTGTCGCAGCGTGTCCCACAAGCGCTCTTTATAAAGAGGATGGCTTGACCCGGCTCAATCGGGAAGCGTGCAGCGGCTGCTCCTACTGCGTCGACGCCTGTCCGTTCGACGTGCCCCACATGTTCGATGGCCGCTCCAGCAAGTGTGACGGCTGTGCGGCTGTAGTCAAAGCGGGCGGGACGCCCTGGTGCGTCAAGACCTGCCCCAGCAATGCCCTGCTCTACGGCGAGCGGGAAGAGATTCTGGCCGAAGCGCGCACGCGTTTGGCAGCACTCAAGGAGCGCTATCCGAACGCCCGCATCTACGGTGAGACGGAAGCCGGCGGACTCGGCGTCATCATGGTGCTGCCCGATGAACCGGGGGCCTTCGACCTGCCGGCCAATCCGGATGTCCCGCTGGTCATGAACGCCTGGCAGAAAGCCGTTCAGCCCATGAGCGCAGCGGTCACCGGTCTCAGCATCGCCGTCACCGGCATTGCAGCGGTTATTGCCCGGCGCAATCACATGAAAGAGTTGGAAGCGATTCACCGTCGTGAAGCGGCGGGCGACCTGAGCGATGGCGCAGAGGCAATGAAGCCCGGTTCAGCAGACAAGGAAAAGGTGTAACTGTGGCGACTCAGACATTCTCAAAAGAGGCGTTGGCCCAACAGGACAAAGGGAAGGTTCTGCGTTACCGTGCGGCGCCACGGATCATTCACATGCTGTTGGCGACTTCCTTCCTGTTGCTCCTGTTTACGGGCTTGATCATTTTTCTGCCGGTCCTGTCCCAATATGCGGCCGGTGGATTCTCACGCTTGCTGCACCGTATCGGCGCAGTGGTCTTCATGGCGATCCCAATTCTCTATCTGGTACTGGACCGACCTGCCGCCAAAGAGCTGCTGTGGGACTCTTTCCACTATGATCGAGACGACGTGGACTGGCTGGTCCACTCTTATCGCTACTTCATGGGCCACGTTGAGGATATGCCGCCCCAGGGCCGGCTCAACGCCGGTCAGAAGCTGCACCATGCCGGTGTCGTCATATTCTCGGCGTTCATTGTGATGAGCGGCCTCATCCTCTGGTTTGGCAAGGGCACTTTGGGGCCGACGAATCTTGCCATTGCGGCCAGCATCCACGATCTGTCCATGTTGATCCTCACGGTCCTCTTGGTGGGTCATCTCTATTTCACCTTTGTCTACAAGGCGCTTTCAGGCATGACCACCGGCTATGTCGATGAAGAGGATGCCCGCTTGGAGCATGCGAAGTGGGTCGCAGAGTTGGAGGAAGAGCAAAACCTACGTGCGTCCGAGTAAAGGATCGGCCAATTCGACATTCACATCCGACTTGCAGCCCTGAAGCATGCGGATGAGAAGATAAATCTATCAACCCATTATTCACCGTACGGATTCAGATCACGTACATCGAAATGAGGAGCTGTATGTTCAAGCACAAGCATCTGTTTGTTACGCTGTTGATTGTTCTGGCGCTGGCCTTGGGCGCCTGCGGTGGTGGCCGCCAGGCAGAGGCGCCGGCCGAAGCCGAAGCGCCGCTGGCCCAGGAAGAAGCGGCCCCGTTGGCGGAAGAGGCGACCGAAGCTCCGGCGGAAGAACCGGCGGAGGAAGCTCCGGCGGAAGAGCCGGCGGCTGAGGCCACTGAAGCGCCGGCCGAAGAAGCTGTCGCAACGGAAGCACCAGCAGAAGAAGCTGCAGCAACGGAAGCGCCGGCAGAAGAACCTGCTGCAGAAGCTGAAGTCGACGAAGTCGTCGCCGGTTGGGATTCGTTCCTCGGCGCTATCCCCGAAGGCTACCTGGCCGTTGGTCAGATCGACGCAGTCAACGAGCTAATCGACGCAGGCGCAGTCGTTATCGACGTGCGCGAAGAGGGCGAATATGCCGAGGGGCATATCCCCGGCGCGGTCAACGTGCCGATTCGCACCCTGGCCCAGAATCTGGACAAGATCCCGGCCGATCAGCCGGTGCTCGTCTATTGCGCATCGGGTCACCGGGCCGGCATGGCCCTGAGCTCGCTGCAGGCGTTGGGTTACGACAACGTTCGCTCGTTCCCCGGTGGCTGGAGAGCCTGGAGCGAGACCGAGGAAGAAGTCAGCACTGAGGCCACTGAGGGCGAGACCTTTGAAGTGCCCGAGATCGATCCGGCCATGCTCGCCGCGGTTGACGAATTCCTGAGCAACATTCCCGACGGCTTCCTTGTCGTACGGACGGTGGAAGATCTGGAAGCGGCCCAGGAGAACGGCGCCGTGGTCATCGACGTTCGCCAGCCGGACGAGTTTGACGGCGGTCACATTGCCGACGCCATCAGCATCCCGATTCGTGAACTCGCCCAGAATCTAGACCAGGTTCCGACCGACGCGCCGGTTATCGTCTACTGCGCTTCCGGCCACCGGGCTGCCATATCGACGGCCGCTCTGCAAAGCATGGGCTTCACCAATGCTCGTTCCTTCCCGGCCGGCTACGGCGCGTGGGAAGCCGCCCAGGGTGAGGCCGGCGACGTTCCCGAAGAGGTCGCAGCTTCGCTCGAATCCGACGCCGTCGTTACCGGCGTGGATGAATTCTTGACCAACATCCCCGAAGGGTACTTGGCCGTCGGCAACATCGATGCGTTCAAGGACATGCTGGAAAACACGGACGTCTATCTGATCGACGTGCGGGAGGAAAGCGAATATGCCGAGGGTCACATTCCCGGCGCCGTGAACATCCCCATTCGCACCCTGGCCGATAACCTGGATAAGGTCCCTTCCGATCAGCCGATCATGGTCTACTGCGCGTCGGGCCATCGGGCAGGCATGGCCCTGGCCGCACTGCAGCAGCTTGGCTACACGAATACCAAGTCCTTCCCGCCCGGCTGGAAGGGCTGGAGCGGAGCCGAGGAAGAAGTGAGCACGGAAGCCACTGAAGCGGGCACATTCGATCTGCCCGAGATTGATGGTGACATGCTGGCGGCTGTGGCCGAATTCCTCAACAACATTCCTGAAGGGTACTATTCGCTGGGCAGCGATGTCGAGAAGCTTGACGCCGCAATCGAGGCCGGCGCCACGGTCATCGACGTCCGCCAACCGGACGAATTTGAAGCGGGCGCCATTACCGGGGCCATCAACATTCCGATTCGCGAACTGGCCCAGAACCTGGACCAGATTCCCACCGATGCGCCCGTCATCGTCTACTGCGCCTCCGGCCATCGGGCGGCTGTATCCACCGGTGCCCTGCACACGCTGGGGCTGGACAACGTCCGCTCCTTCCCGCCCGGTTATGGCGCGTGGGAGGCTGCCCAGTAGGAGTTTGGGCTAAGCAAGTCCAGTGTCAATACGCCTTACTAGTGAATCCCGGCAGAAATCCTCATACAGTTGCTGCCGGACGTAGAAGCAACGGATTTCTGTCGTGGGACTGGTGCTGAGCGCCGCCGAAGCATTCACGCCGATCTGTACTAGTTGAACATTCAATGGGCGGCTCCGGTCTTGGGGCCGCCCTTGCTTTACCAGCGAACAGCGAAAGCGGACGCGACTGGACAAGTCACTCATCGTCTAAATAGCGACGTTTCAGCGCCAGAAATTCCGAATCAGAAAAGCGGTCCCCATCCTTGATGGGCCGAGCCGCTAACCAGATGGTTTCGAAGTAGTCCTCGAAAAGGTTCACGATTTCCTGCTGTTGTGTAGCCAGCCTTATCTCACCTTCTACCGGCAGGTATGGCCAGCGGTAGAGGCCAAAGCAGACTTCCTCACCGTCAATCAGCATGACGTGCATGAGGGGCGGAATTTGCAGCAAGTCCACGTCGAAATAGCGGAGATTGTAGGTAATGCGATGTGGATAGAGCATACGTTCCGCACGGTCCAGAAAATGGAGCGGATCGTTTTCAAACGTCATGACTTCGCGATACTGTACGCCCCGTGCGCAGGCCCCTTCCATAGCATCCAGATATGCCTGATAGATGCTGTCCTCATCTTCGGAGAAGTTCGGTAAATCGATCCCCCAGCTCAGATCACACACCGTGTGCCGTGCTTGACGAATGCGTTCATTCTCATAGGCATAGAAATCGGTAGAGCACGAAAACTGCCGCAGCCCGGGCTTGTGCTGGGCGCCTCCGGGCTCGGTTGGCCCTTCTGCAACCGGAGCGGTAACCCAACTCGGCAGCGGATAGCCCGCCAGCCGATATAGATGTACCTGATCTTGTGGGGAAAGTCCCAGGGCATCACAAACTTGCCCCACAACTTCGAAAGGAATCCGATTTTGACCCACCAGCCATTTATTGAAACGATCGGGCTTGTAGCCAAGGCGTCGAGCCAATTGCGCTTGGCTAAGATCGCCGCGGGCCAACGCAAGCTCGATTGCTTTCTTCAGCCGGTCTGTATCGATTGCGTTCATTGGGCTTGATGGCGAATGGCCGGCAGATAAGATCTGCGGGTAAGTGCGCTATCGTCGACAACTATGTTCACAAGATTGGCGCGCTCATTGTGCCAGACGCTTGCAACGCTAACAGTGCGCCCGCTGAGCCCAATCGTAATCGCACTGCCCGAAGTACCGCACGTTATCAGCACAGAATATACCTGCTTGCCCTCAAATTCGGTAATGGCGCCACGTCCGCACTCCACCTCGCCCACAAAAGCTTCAACAGTCGGCTCGGCAGGCCCCGGCGTGAAGCCAATCACTTCACCGTAATAGAGAGCCGGCGGACAATTCTGCATACACGGAGGTTCCTCTTCTGCTGCGCTCAACGGTCGCAAGGGCAACACCAGGGGCGCCGTCGTGAAGATGTGGTAAACCAGGCTCGGTCGCAAATGCGAAAGTGTGTTGACATGGTCCGGCGCGTCGGGCGCATAGACACGCCAGCGATCATTCTCCTGGCTGGAATCCTGCTCATAGATAATCGTGAAGAGGCCCGCAATGGGTTCTAGCGCCGGCGCGATCGGTTGAGGATAGCGGAGTGAATACCCAAACACATTCCAACCAGCCACAGGAAAGGACCGTAGATCGCTCAGCATCAAACTGTAAAGGCCCATGCCCTGCAGTGGAGCCGATGCCGTCATCGTTTCCAAATTCACCGTTGTCGCGAGACGCAGCCAGGCTTCCCCATTCCAATAATGCACGTACAGATAGTTCTCAGGCTCCGATACGCCTGAATCCTCGAGCGTCTCAAGATCAAAATGGAATAGAATGCTGCCGCCATCAAATGTCTGAGCACCGTCGCTGGCAGAGACGTAATATGCCCTTTCAACCGGCGCCAAGCCCGGCGGCGGCGAAACCTTGCCGGCCAAACGTAGGGTGATGAAACGATTTGTGGGCCAATTCTCAGGCGGGTACAGTACAACCCGCCCGTTGCCAGTAGCCACAGGGCCGTCGTGACTCCGGGCGCGTCCCGGGCCGTCATGACTGCGCGCACGTCCGGGACCTCCGCCTGTTGCATAGGCAATGACTTGGCGCTGACCCGCATGGTCGCCCTGAATATCAAGTGTCGCCTCGACGGACGGCGTAGACAACTCGATTTGGCGCTGTACCCCCGGTTGCAGATCCAACTCAAGCGGATTCCCCTCTGCAGGATAAAGCGTCACCGTGAGGCGCTCTGTGTTCGGGGCATCAACCAAAATCGCAAGGGTGGTCGTGTTGGGCTGCGTCAGAGCGATCTCTGGTTCCCATATCTCGGAAATCACGAAACGTTCCGGAGGCTCCCCCGTGAGCATCGTACAGGCCGATGAAGTCTCAGCAAAAAGGCACAACTCATCGCCAATCGTAGCTCCGTGAGTCTTGACAACATTGGAACGAGGCGCACCCAAATCTATGATCTGAGATCCTTGGTCGATTAAATAGGCACGCGCATATCGGAAGGCGTCGTCCAGGCCAGCAAGTTCTACGCTAGGAATCTGCAATGTAGCGATAGCAGAAGGAGCAAAGCGGACGTCAGTAAATCGGAAGGGCATGGCAGTCGGACCGCTGTTGCCTGGCGGCGGGGTTTGGAGTTCCGGGAATACAGCGCGTATCAGTTCCCAATCCGGCAATTCTGCAAGCGACGCCCCGCAATCTTCCTCCCATTTATCATCGCGATAGCGAAACTCGCTATTCTCCGTGTCATACGGGTCACTCATTGCCGTTCCGTTACAGGTCGTAACCGAAACCAAGGTCTGCGTGTCTTCATCGAATCCCAGATACGTATCTTCCAAAAAGAGGAGATAATGGGCCAATTCATGAGCCAGGACATGCGCCCAATCGTCCGAACTGTCTCTGCTGCCGCCGTAACGATCCCAGCGGGTACCGATGCGGATCTCTCCCGGCTGGGCAATCAATGGATCCAGGCCCGCGCCCAGGTCGATGCTCGTGCGCTCGGCCACAATGCCCCCGCGGTTTGCATACGGGCGAAGCTGGTTCGATGCATAGATTTTGATATCAGCTTCCTGCCAGTTCTCGCGGCCGTGGTATACAGAGACGCGAGCGGGGGCAACCTGTCCGTTGGTCCAGTCATATAGCGCTGCTGATGCCTTGTAAAGATCTTGTGTCAGGCGTGCAAGAAACTCGGCGTCGGACGTAGCATCCCACTCAAGCGACACGACCAGATCGAAAAGGAGCAGCGGATACTCTGGCCTCACTACGAGCGTTTGGACGCCTGCTGCCGTCACGGTAGCGCCGGCCAAGCCAGTTTCGGTTGGCTTTCCATTTGTGTAATGGAGGACGAAGCCGTCACCTGCACGTTTTGGCGCAAGGGCAAGCAACTGGTCGCCGATTCCCACAGCGCCATAGCCGGACAGGAAACCTTGCGCGTCAGTGCGCGCGGGAGCAACAGCAGAGGATTCCGGCTGCACTGCCATGGCAGCGCCAAAGGGTATGCGATAGACCGATGCACCTGATACCGGGGCTCCGCTCTCGTTGACTACACGAATTTGCGTCCCGCGTGCGCGGAACGGATATGTTGCCGTAGATGCCGGAGGATAGAGCTGGGTCGCCGGTGCTTGCCCCGGTACAGGGAAATAATGGGGAGAGAGTTCCAGTCGTAACGCAGTTCGATCGCTGGCGCCAAAGAACTGGCTGGCAAACAGATCCCATGTAAAAGTCGCCGAGGATGTACTCGAAGCCATCATGGTCAACTCAGCAGGCAACCACGCGCCACCCCCATTCAGAGAATACCATGCTCGCAGGCCTGCAAAGCCTCCTGTCGATGAGGGGGACAAGCCTACCTTGAATGGCAATGACTGCTCTTCCTGCACCGTGGCAAGCGCAATGCCGTTGGTCGGTGCAAGCGCGGCAACCGACAGACCATCGCCGTACAAATAGGGTATTGTGGGCTGGCGACCGTAAGGGGGCAGACCGGGCAGTTGGCTGACATGGATAGCCGTAGAAAAATCAAGTCCTGCGCGAAGAAGGTCCGGTCTGCCATCTTGATTGATATCGGCCCAGCGCACGATACGGGTTGCACCTCTGTCCGCCGTCATCCAATCCGCTTCCATTTGCAGCGCGCCACGATCGTTGAAGTAGATTTTGTCGGGTTCACCACTGTTCCCGACGGTTAGATCGAGATCGCCGTCATTGTCCACGTCATGCCAGACCAGACTTTCGGAATGATCCGCATCCAGCGAAAGCCAGCCCGCCGTTGCCAGAAGCGTACCGTTGTGATTCTCGTAAAGTCGATTCGGCTGACCTTCATTGGCTACGGCCAAATCGAGATCGCCATCGCTATCCACATCACCCCATGCAACGGCCCGGGTGCGATCTCTTTCAGCGGATTGCCAGACTGGCTGGGCTGAGAGCAGCCCACCTTCATTTAGAAAGACCTCGATAGCCTGCTCATCATTGCCGACCGCCAGGTCGAGGTCACCGTCATTGTCAAAATCTCCCCAATCGACAGAAAACGTCCGCCCGTCATTTGGGCTCGACCATGTCGCGAAGGGTGTCAGTTTTGTCCCCTCGTTCAGATAAAGGCGGTTTCGTGCACCTTCGTTGCCAACCAATAGGTCCAGGTCATGATCGCCGTCGACATCGATCCATGAAACAGAGCGAGTCGCGCCGATTTCTTCGCTTTGCCATGCAGCATTGTGGTCAAATTGACCGTTGCGGTTTGCATGAACCTGCGTCGGCCGCCCCCGACGCCCAATGGCTAGGTCAAGCCAACCGTCGCCATCGACATCACCGAGGGCCAGGTCCTCGATAGCGGTGTCATCCTCCGTCAAGCGCGCATATTCGGGCGTCAAACGTCCGGTATCGTTGCGAAAGACAAGACAACTGCCGTCCGCCTCACCGATCACGAGATCGATATCCCCATCGCGATCGATATCGCCCCAAACAGCGCTTTTTGCAGCATCGGAACCGGGCAGGGGCACGGCCGGCGTTCGGGATAGCCCATAGACAACGTGGCGCAACAGCCTGACGGGTTGAGATTCATCGCCAACCGCCAGGTCAAGGTCGCCATCACCATCCACGTCGCCCAGGGCCACCGCGACAGAATCATCGGGGCGCTGACTGACGACAATCGGCGCGGCCGCCAGTTCACCGTCCATGTTCTGATAGTAGACGAGTCCCGAGCCACGATCGACAACCACAAGATCCAGATCCCCATCACTGTCAACATCGGCCGCCGCCATATCCTGGGAGCGACCGACGTCGAGCGAGTTCCATTGGGCGGCATCCGCCAAGAGGCCGTTGTCATTGAAATAGACACGATTCGCAGAACCCTCATTTGCGACCGCGAGATCCAAGTCCCCGTCATTGTCGACATCCAACCAGGCCAAGGCGCGGGTCGCATCGGTTTCTGACGAAGTCCAAATTGGCTCGTCTTGAAGGACACCATCCCGATTCAGGTATATGCGGTTTGGCTCGTTGAAGTTTCCCACAGCCAGATCCAGATCGCCATCGTTGTCCATGTCCGCCCAAGCGATGGCTTCGGTGGCATCTTGCTCGGCAGACGACCATGCAGGAATGGGATCCAGTCTTGTTCCCAGATTGCGATAGATCCGATTTGGCGCTTCGTTGTTTTTCTTGTGGCCCGCCATGCAGCTGCGGGTCA
>CAYZLP010000105.1:0-10224 GCA_964478635.1 uncultured Caldilineaceae bacterium | reverse complement strand
GCAAAATCTGAATATTCCCGGCGATCTCTCCATCGTGGGCATGGACGATATCGAGTCTGCCGCCATGTCCACACCGCGCCTGACCACCATCGCCAAAGACAAATATGCAATCGGTCAACAGGCGGCCCGATTGCTCTTGAACCGGTTGCAGGGCGCCGCGCCGGCAGAACCCGAAAGGGCGATCGTCCCCTGCACGTTGATCGAGCGACAATCAGCCGCACCATTCTTGGGATAAGAGCGAGGCAAATTGATGGATGACCCACGCGCAGCGACAGTCGAAGTAGACGCCCGCAGCCGCGCCCTCGGCTGCATGCTCGGGCTCGCCGTGGGCGATGCCCTGGGCGACCTGGGGCGGATGGATGAATATCGTCAGCGCTACGGCATCGTCACATCGATCTACGACGGTGCCGGCAGCACGGACGATACGGAGTTTGCGCTGCTGACGGCGCGCGCGCTCATCGAGTGTGAGGGAAATCTGACCGCTGAGGCCGTTGTCGCAGCTTGGTGCAAATACGTGGTCGAGCAAGGCGGCGTGCTCGCCAGAGGAGGACGTCCCCAATATGGAGCTGTCGCCAATCTCCGGCGCGGCATGCGGCCGCCGCTATCCGGCCGCGACAATGTCGGCAATGATGACGACGGCGCGGCCATGCGCATCGCACCGATCGGCATCGTCTGTGGCGGTGATCCCACGCGCGCGGCCGAGCTTGCGGCAATTGATGCGCAAATCAGCCATTATGCCGACGGCGTCTGGGCGGCCCAGGCGGTGGCAGCCAGCGTGGCCGTAGCCATGACCGGCGCGGACCCCGAAGCTATCATCGACGCCGGTCTGCAGCAGATTCCCGAAGACAGCTGGCTTGGTCGGGCCATGGCGCGCGCCATGGGCATTTGTGAAGAAGCGCAGACGATTGAACGCGCCTGGGAACGCCTGCACACCGATCTCTGGACGCCGACGCACTCAGCCTGCGCCGAAGCGATCCCTCAGACATACGCAATCTTTCGCCTGACGCATGGCGAATTCCGCGAGGGAATGTTCTGGGCCGCCAATTTCGGCCGCGACGCGGACACCATCACTGCGGTGGTCGGCGCGCTAAGCGGCGCGCGTCACGGTGTCGACGTCATCCCCAGGGAATGGATCGAAAAGGTCCGCAAACCTTCTGGCGTTTGCCTGCGCTTCACGGCCGAGGAAGACGTGCTGCTCATTGCCGAGCAACTTGCTGCCCTGATTCGCTGAATGCAACCTCTCATGTAAGTCAATTGCCGCATGGGAAAAACAACATCTAGCACCGCTATATTGCACGCAGCTTTGTTCAATTCCAACTTTCTCAGGAGGACAGAATGAGACGTCAATGGTATGTCATTGTGTTGCTGGTCACGGTCCTGATGCTTGCAGGATGCGCAGTACCGGTCGCACCGGCGCCCGAGGCGGCCGATTCCGCAGCAACGGGAGATGAGGTCGTCACCATCGAATGGTGGACGGTCAGTTCGGAAGAGTATTCTGAAGAAGCCCAACGGGGGCTGGTGGAGGAGTTTGAGAAACAGCACCCCAACATCAAAGTCAACCTGACCGTCTTGCCCGAAAGCGGCTTCGACGAAAAAATGACCACGACCCTGGGTGCAGGCGAAGGTGCGCCGGACGTGGCTTTCTTCTGGAACAACAACTGGTTCCCCGAAGCCCTGGATCTGACGCCCTACATCGAGGCCGATCCTGACTTTAGCGCCGATCTCTACTTCCCCGGCTTCTGGAACACGCGCTCAGTCTGGCAGGACAAGATCGTCGGCTTGCCGCTGGGCGTTGGGGCGAATTTCGTCATGTTCAACAAAGATATCTTTGACGAAGTTGGCATGGAATATCCGACCGACGATTGGACGACCGAAGATTTCATTACCCTGGCCACCGCCATGGCCGATGACGAGGTGCGGCGCTGGGGCGGCGATCGGCCCCGCGGCCCCTATCGCGCGATTTGGAACAACTACGGCGCGTTCCCGTACAGCGACGATAGCATGACCGTAGACGGCTACTTGAACAGTCCGGAATCGGTTGCCGCCTACACGTGGCTGTGGGACCTTGTGAATTCTGGCTCCACGCCGACGCCGGCCGATATCGAAGTGCTGGGCACCGAGGGTACCGGCCCGGTCGACCTGTTCCTGGCGAACCGTCTTGCGATGGCCACGTTGAACCAGGGTCACATGCTCAACGCAGTGGAAGCCAATGCGAATTTCGGGATCGTCCCCGAACCCGCCGGTCCGGGCGAAGAGCGCTTTGTCAATGCATGGTCCCTGACTTCATCGATCTGGCAGGGAACGGAGCATCCGGACGAGGCCTATGAGTTCCTCAAATTCTGGGTTGGTCCTGAAGGGCAAGAGTACTTGATGCTGAACGGCAATCTCTTCCCCTCTATCCCGGCGCTCTTTGACAAGCATCCGGATGCTGACGAAGAGTATGTCCAGCAATTCAGGAAGGTGTTGGAGTTGAAGCAGGTGGCTGAATGGCGCAACGCCCATCCTTGCGACAGCACAGTGCTGCGGGCCGCCAGCGATGTCTGGGATCTGATCATGCTCGGCGAAATCGAGCGTGACGAAGTGCAGGCGACCCTGGATGCCGCCGTTCCTGCCGCGCAAGAAGCCCTGGATGAGTGTCGCCCACGACTCGGCGGCTGATCGGTTTGCTTCTGTCTAGGTTCAGTTCTGCAATCTCAACAGGCGTAGAGACTGCAGAACTGAACCGGGGAATTCTCTATGGCTACACAACTGCGATCCATGTCTCCACGCGCGCGCCGGGAGGCCATCGAAGGCTACATCAGCATATCGCCCTGGTTGATTGGCTTTCTGATCTTCACGCTGGGTCCGCTGCTGGCATCGGTCTACTACAGCCTGACCCAGTGGACGATTACGCGACCGCCGGAGTGGGTGGGCCTCGCCAACTATGTCCGTATGTATACAAGTGACCCACTCTTCTGGCAATCACTCAAGGTCACGTTCACCTACGTACTGCTTTCCGTGCCGATCAAGCTCGCGTTCGGGCTCGGACTCTCCCTGCTGCTCAACCTGAAACTGCGCGGCATGAGCGTCTACCGCACGATCTTCTACATTCCGGCCGTCATCTCGGGCGTGGCCGTAGCGCTGATGTGGATGTGGCTCCTCCAGCCGGACACGGGCGTTATCAATACGATGCTGGCCATGGTCGGCATCCAGGGTCCCGGCTGGTTCTGGGATCCCTTTTGGGCATTGCCTTCAGTTGCCATGATGAGCATCTGGAGCGTGGGCGGCAGCGCCATTATCTACCTTGCGGGTCTGCAAAACATCCCGCCCCATCTCTACGAAGCCGCGATGTTGGACGGAGCCGGCGCCTGGAAGCGCTTCTGGCGCATCACGCTGCCGCTGCTGACGCCGACCATCTTCTTCCTGCTGATCATCGAATTGATCGATGCCTTCAAGATCTTTACCCAGGCCTTTGTAATCACGAAGGGCGGACCGCTCAAGGCCACCTATTTCTATCTGTACTACTTCTACGAAGAGGCCTTCCGCAATTTCAACATGGGATACGCCTCGGCGCTGGCCTTGAACCTGATGGTCGTCATTATGGCGGCCACATTGCTCGTCAACTACACCTCGAAACGCTGGGTGTTTTATGAGAGTGAATAGGAGTCACCGATGACGGCGACAAGCGCACCTTCGGTCTCACAGACAAACGAAACGCAGAGGGTTGGCCGGTCCGCAGCCGCACGGCGCTGGCTCGGTCCCCTGGTGGCCTACCTCACCATGACCCTGATTGCGATCGTGGTCATGATTCCCCTCTTTTGGATGTTCTCGACTTCGCTCAAGGAGAGATGGGAAATCTTCGCCTATCCGCCGCAGTGGATCCCCGACAATCCCCAATGGCAGAACTACCGGGAAGCATTCACAAAATATCCGCTCGGTCGCTTCATGTTGAATTCGGGCTTTTTGGTGGGGGCGAATCTGGTGGGCGAATTGCTGGCCGTGCCGCTGGTTGCCTACGGGTTCGCGCGGCTGCGCTTCCCTGGCCGGAACTTCTTGTTTCTGGTTATGCTGGGCACCATGATGATTCCGATACACAGCCGTCTGATTCCCCTATTTGCCATGTACACCCGATTGGGCTGGATCGACACCTACTGGCCCCTGATCGTACCAGCTTTTACCGGCAACGCATTCTTCGTCTTTCTTATGGTGCAATATATCCGTACGCTGCCGCGCGATCTGGACGAAGCGGCCCGCATCGACGGCGCGGGTACGTGGACGATCCTCTATCGCATTATCCTGCCTCTCTGCAAACCGGTACTGGCGATTATCGTCGTCTACACATTCTGGTGGACCTGGAACGATTTCCTGCTGCCCCTCATTTTTCTCAACAGCTTTGAGCTCTTCCCCATCCAGTTGGGTCTGGCCCTCTTCAAGGGGCGCTACAGTGTCGAGTGGAATCTCTTCATGGCGGCAACGCTGGTTTCGATTATTCCGGTGTTGGTTCTCTATTTCTTCGCGCAGAAGCAGCTGATCGGTGGCATCGCTTCCGTCGGTCTTAAAGGATGACCCAAAGAATGACTTCCCTAGAGCATGCACATCTCGTTGACCGCGCGCGCGGCAGCCTGCTGGGCGCGGCCATCGGCGATGCCATGGGCGCACCCTGTGAAGGACTTTCGGCAGCGACGATTCGCGCGCGCTATGGCGTGGTGACGGATTTCATCAGCGAGCGCAGTGTCGGAACCGACGACACGGATTTCACGCTCTTCAACGCACATATCCTGCTCACTCACGGCTATGCCGTCACTCAGGAACTCGTCGAAGCCGAGTGGCGAGACAAGCTGCTCGCGCCGGATAGAGCCTATCGCCCCGGCGGCTTTAGCGACGTGATTTCGACGCGCAATCTGCAGGCCGGACTCCACGCACCGGCTTCGGGCGCCTTTGGACATCAGATGTGGAGCGACGGCGTCGCCATGGCCATCAGCGCGGCCGGCATCCTCTGCCCGAACGATCCCGTAGAGGCCGCCCGATTGGCTGCCATCCTGGGATCCGTTTCCAACGCCCGGGACGGCATCTACGCGGCTCAAGCCGTGGCAGGGGCCATCAGCGTGGCCGTCGCAGGCGCGGATCCGCCACAAATGATCGATACCGCTCTCGCCGTCGTTCCGGAAGATTCCTGGACCCGGCGCGCCCTGCAGCGTGCCCAGTCAGTCGCGCTGACGGTTGAACCGGACGATGCCGGGCTGGCCGCAATCAGCGAGGAGCTTGTCGTCGCCTACTGGCCCTGGGCCGACCTGGCCACCGAGGCGATTCCGCTGGCGTTCGCCGCGCTGTTGGTGACGCAAGGAGATTTTTCCAGGGCAGTGCCCTTTGGCGTGCGCTTTGGCCGGGATGCAGATACCATCGGCGCGATCGTCGGCAGCATGGCCGGTGCGCTGGGCGGAGAACGCGCCATTCCTGAAGCGTGGCGCAGCCGGGTGCAAATGTCGACCGGCGCCTGTATCGGATTTATCGCCAATCGGCAGATCACGGAGATTGCCGATCAACTAGTGGAGAAGGCGTGGGCGCGCTATGGCGACAGACTTTGACCGAACATTTGATCGAACATTTGACCGAACATACGGTGCATTGCTGGGTCTCGCTTACGGTGACGCAATCGGCTTTCCGGCCCTCTTTCACCGTTTTCAAGATCGGCTCATCCCGCGCCGGCGCCATGACTTCCTCTGGCGCACCAACCAGGAGTTGGATGCCCAGGGCATCATCACGCTCACGCTGCCCTTCACCCATCGCATCTCGGCCCATACCCTGGAACCATGCCCCACGGACGATACCGAATTCGCCCTCCTGACGCTGCAGGGATTGGTCAATGGCCCGTCTGAACCGACCCGGGAAAGTCTGCTTTCACCTTGGCTTGAACGGGTGCTGCCGGCAGCCGAGGATGTGCGCTCCAGTTTTTCCGAACGCGCGGCAATCCAAAACCTGGCCCGCGGCGAACGACCGCCGGTAACGGGTAACGACAATCCGCTCCACTACGCCGACTCGGCCGTGCCGCGTGCCGTGCCGATCGGGCTTCTCTGCACAGGAGATCCCGACAAAGCCGCCGCGCTGGCCGGTCTGGAAGCCCAGATTACGCAGGCGGAAGACGGCGTCTACGCAGCGCAAGCCATGGCCTGCGCAGTGGCCCTCCTTGCCGACGGGGCGGATTTGAGTCATGCCATGATGGCGGCGCGGACCCAACTGCCCGCGGATTCATGGATCGCCCGCGGCAACCAAATTGCGTTGGACTGCCTGGCTGCAGCAGCAACGCCCGAGGATCTGGCCTTGCTGCTTGCAACCCGGCTCATCAATACCGTCTACTCGTACGGCAATGCGGCCCCGGAAACCCTGCCCGCAGCGCTCGTGTTGGTGGAGGCCAGCGGAGGCAATCTGGTGCGGGCCTGCGCGGCGGCCAATCTGATCCCCAAAGCCGCCGATTCGCTCCCGGCCATGGTCGGCGCGCTCTGCGGCGTCATTCATGGGCCATCAGCCGTACCCCGGGCCTGGCACGCCGCGCTGGCCAGCACGCGCGGTCTCTGCCTCCCCTTTCTGGCCGACGTTCGACTGGAAACGGCGGCGCAGCAACTTGCAGACTTGATAGGATGATGTCGATGTCGATGATATTGCCGGATGATTACGCGGAACGCGTTTACGCCGGGTGGACCGGCAAATGTATCGGCGTGCGGTTGGGCGCGCCGGTGGAGAACTGGACCTACGATCAAATCCGAGCCAATCTCGGTGAAATCACCGACTTTCTGCCGCTCCCGCCCGGCAAGCTCTTCAAGCCCGATGACGACACGGCCTTCCCCCTCGTCATGATTCGGGCGCTGCAAGATTACGGGCCAGGGGTCACGGCCGCCCAGATGGGGGAGACGGTGCTGAACTACCTGGGCGATCAGCGGGGAACATTCTGGTGGGGCGGCTACGGCGTTTCCACTGAACATACGGCCTATCTCAATTTGGCCAACGGCATTCCCGCTCCCCGGAGCGGTTCAATCGCCCTGAACGGCACGACCATGGCCGAGCAAATTGGCGGTCAGATCTTCAGCGACATCTGGGGCCTGGTGACGCCCAACCGCCCCGAGCTCGCCGCAAGGTATGCGGAAAGGGCCGCCAGCGTCACCCATGACGGCGAGGGGCTAAACGGTGCGCGCTTCATCGCCGGACTCGTAAGCCGCGCCTTTTCGGAAGGCGACCCGGAAGCGCTGGTGCGGTCCGGCCTGGATCTGATTCCACCGGACAGCGAATATGCGCGTGTCGTCCGGGCGGTCCTGGCATTCTTCCGGCAGGAACCCGACGACTGGCACGCTTGCTATGAACATCTCCGTCTACATTTCGGCTACGACCGCTATCCGGGCATGGTGCACATCATCCCCAATGCAGGTATCGTCGTCATGGCCCTGCTCTACAGCCAGGGAGATTTCTCCCGCGCCGTGCAGATTGCGACCATGGGTGGTTGGGACACGGACTGCAACGCCGGCAACGTGGGCGCCATCATGGGCGTTGCCGGCGGACTGGAAGGCATAGCAGAACACTGGCGCGTACAGATGAACGATCTCCTGGTGGCCGCCAGCCTGATTGGCGAGCGCAATCTGACCGACATACCGGCCTGCGCCGATCTCTTCACACGCCTGGGGGGCGAAATCGCCGGACAGCCCGTAGCGGCCAAACCGCGTCTCCATTTCGACTATCCCGGTTCAACCCATGGCGCCCAATCCAGAGCACGCCTGGCGGAGGTCATCGATCTGCGTCAGAAAGACGGCGCGCTCTCGATCATTGTCCGCGGGCTGAAGAAGAAAGGAGAAGCCACAGTATATTGGCGGACCTACTGTCGCCCGGGTGAACTGAGCGCAAACTACTACGGGGCGAGTTTTTCCCCGACCCTGTATCCGGGTCAGCAAATCACGGCGCGGCTCTTTGCGCCCGCCGGCGCGGAAGGCGTACTGGCATCGCTCTATGCCTGGGACGCCAATCATGGCCGGCCCTATCATGCAAAAGCCGTGCTGTTGACAGGCGGCAAGTGGACGGAACTGGAGTTCCTCGTTCCACGCCTGCACAACGCCCTTCTAGCAGAGATCGGGCTAACGCTGCACACCGTGGGCGAAGCCTGGAGCGGCCATCTGCTCCTCGACGACATGTCGTGGACAGGCGCGCCATCCTTCAGCACCGATTTCCAGGAGGAGCGTTCGGAATACGGCGCCATCAGCCAGTGGACCTATCTGCGCGGCTATTGGCGGCAGGAAGCGGACGGCTATCATGGCAGCGCGCCTGCTGCAGGTGAAAGCTACACGGGTTCCCTGGATTGGGCTGATATCCAGTTGCGGGTGGGCATAAAGCCGCTAATGGGCGAACATCACAATGTCAATCTGCGCGTTCAAGGCGCCCGGCGCGCCTATGCCGTGGGGCTGGGGCCTGACAACCGGCTGGTCATCTACAAAAATGCCGGCCAATATCAGGCGGTTGCGGCCATGCCCTTCGCCTGGCAACACGGCGAGCGCTACGAATTCCTTGTCACGGCCGTCGGGAACGTGATCACGGTGAACACAAACGATGGCCGGACGCTCCAGTGGCAGGACGACGCCTCTCCCTACCTGACCGGGCAGGTCGGCTTTTCGGTCCTACACGGCAGCCATGCGTGTTTCACAGACCTGACCGTCGAGGCGTATAGGGCATGAGCGCCTCACGCGTGGCAAGGTTCTTCACACCCGAGAGCATTGCGCTTGTCGGCGCGTCGGAGCGGGGCATGTATCCGGCCGGCATCCTCCGGAATTTGCAGCGCTATGGCTTTACGGGCCGCATCTATCCGGTCAATCCGCGCCGCACGACGGTGTTTGAGCTGCCGTGCTATCCGAATCTCAGCGCCCTGCCTGAGCGGCCGGACCTCGTCGTCATTCTCGTCCCGCGGGACGCCGTGATCACCGTGATCGATGAGTGCCTCGCGTTGGACGTCAAAGCGGCCGTGATCATTACAGCGGGTTTTCGCGAAGGCGATGCAGAGGGGGGCCTCCTGGAAGAAAGCATTCGCCGCCGGATTACCGGGAGCGACCTCGCGATCATTGGTCCCAATTGCGCCGGGCTGGCCAATCCGGCGACCGGCATGGTCGTTACCCGCCTGCCCGCGCCGCCGCTGGCGGGCGATGTCGCTTTCGTCTCCGCCAGCGGCGCCCTGATGATGGCGCTGCAAGGAGTCTTTGCCGACGTTCATCTGGGACTCAGCCGTCTGGTCTCGGTCGGCAATCAGCTGGACATCGGACTGATCGACGTACTGGAATATCTGGCCGAAGACCCGGACACGCGCGTGATCGGGGCCTTCATCGAGGGCCTGGAGGATGGTCGTCGTTTTGTGCAAGCGGCAACCAACGCGCAGCAACGCGGCAAGCCCCTCGTTCTGGTCAAAAGCGGCAGGACCGCGGCCGGACAGCAGGCTGCCGCGACCCATACGGCCGCCCTGGCCGGCTCGGATCGCGTCTTCCAAAGCGCATGCCGGCAGGCCGGCGCTGTCGTTGTCGATGACATGGATGATCTGGCCAGAACCCTACACCTTTTCTCGGCCTGGGCGGGGAGGATTCCCACAGGCAGAAGGCTCGCCCTCGTCACGCAATCGGGCGGCATGGGATCGCTGACCGCAGATCTGGCGACGATGGCCGGTTTCGACTTGCCGGACCTCCCGCCAAACCTGCAGACCCAACTACGGTCCATGCCCCATTTGCTGAGCTTCAACGACTATGGCAATCCCGCCGACGTACGGGGCGCGGGCGCGGTTGGGGCGGCGGTCGCCCAGACGCTCACCCCCTTTCTCGAGGACCCAGCCTTCGATGCAGTGATCCTGCTGCTGGCCAAATCGACGGTGGAAGAACGAGAAGTTGAAACGGCCCAGGCCCTTGCAGAATTGGCGAAGACTGCCCGGAAGCCCTTCTGCGTTGTCTGGGTGGGACAGCGGCACGGCGTGACGGATGAGCAGACCGAGCAGCCCCTACGCATCCTGAGAGACGCCGGTATTCCCGTATTCAGCCAATCGTCCGCATGCATTGAAGCTCTGGCCAAAGTCGTCGCTTGGCAGGCGCAACGTTCAACTCTTTCCATGGAAGAACGCGCGCCGCTTGCCGGCAGCGGGGGCCCTACGGCGCAAGAACCTGTCAGATTCCTAAGCTACGATGAGATTGAGGCCCTGTTCACAGCGTACGACCTGCCGCTCACGCCCGGTCGCCTGGC
>CAYZLP010000104.1:0-10298 GCA_964478635.1 uncultured Caldilineaceae bacterium | reverse complement strand
CCTTGCAGATCGATGGCCGGGCGCGGGCGCGGCCGGTGATGCGTCCACTCGAACCAACGTGAAATGTGGTCGGGCGTCAGGGCGTCCGGGTGAACGGTGGTAACGACGCCCAGATTGGCCAGACGCTGGGCGCGGATCCACTGTTCGAGCCGGGGGCGCACGCGAGGCACGAGCAACGCTTCTTTGCCGGCCGAGAGAATCTCGCAGGTTGTGTTGTAGCCAGCCATGGAAACAACCCAGTCGGCCCGGGCCAGGAGGCGCTCGGGCTCCGGCGTGAAGTCGAGGACACGCGTCCGCCGGCGGCGGGCAGCCATGTGATGCAGCTCACGCCGATCGCTCTCGCTCATGAAAGGGCCGGCCAGGATCACGCCCCCGGCATCTGCCGGCAATTCTGACTGTACAAAGGCCCGGGCCAGGTCAAAGCCGTCCTGACCGCCTCCCACCGTGCAGAAGGCCAGTCGATCCACATCCAGGGCAAGCTCCTCGATCAGACTGCTGCGCTCATCGGCGGAGACGGCCTGCTGCTCCCAACGGTTGAGATAGCCCGTGAAACGAACCTTGGCCGCACAATCGCAGAGGAAATCGTACTCGCGCACGGCGTCATAGACCGTAGGATCGCCGTAGATCCAGATCGCATCATAGAACCGTTCGACCAATGCAGAGCCCCGCGCCTTGCGCCACTCGCCGGTGGCGACCGCGGGTTCATCCAGGACATCGCGCAGCCCCAGTACGCAGCGGGTGCGGCCCATTTGGCGCAGGCGTTTCAGGGCCGGCAGCAATTCGCCCATGAGACCGCCGGGCGTCTTGTCGACGATCAGCACATCCGGGCGATAGGTGGTCAGGGCCTGGGCAATCGTCTGGGCGCGCAGGACGAGCAGCTCGTTCAGGGTCATCGGCAGGTGCTGTGCGGCATAGAGGCCCTGTGCACTCTTGGCAACGGCCGGCAGCGTCAGGCAGTCGACGCCAGCGGGACGATGCAAGGCGTTGGCGATCTGGGCGCCGGCAATCAGCAGGATGGCGGGTGAATCGTGCCCCTCCGCCAACGCGCCAGCCAGGGCCAGATTGCGCCGGATGTGGCCCAATCCCTGGGTGTCATGAGAATAGAAGGCGATACGGAGTCGTCGATTCTGTGCGTTCATTTCTTCTTTCCAATCTGCTAGATCGAAACGAAATTCCCCAAGCGTCCGGACGGAAGGAGCATACCGACGCCGCGCGCCATTGCCTGGCGTGGGTATGCTCCCGCCTGTCCAGATTGCTTCGTCCGACGAGATGCCGGTCGGGATCGAAGGGGCGCCGCCTCTGGCAGTTGCTGGCTGTCGGTAAGGAGTTCCGTCATGCCAGCGATCGGCGTCCATCTTCGCATGATGTGTTTCTATAGTGCGGGGAGGGCTGCACTTTGATACATGAATTTTGAAAACCGGTTAAATGATTGACGGTTTCCCAGAGAGATTACGTAGTTTTTGCAGGAAGGAAGGGTGGATGCGAAGTGAGCGTTCAGCGGGGCTATTGGCTATCGCTCAGCAGATAATCCAGAATGATCTGATGCACAACTTGCTCGACCGGCGCCTTGTCATCACGAAAGACAGGCGTGTCCGATGGCGCTGACGCCAAGCGTGCGTAGTCTGCGGCCTCGCGGGCAAAATCGCGCAGCTCGACAGGCAACGTGTCCGGGAGTTCGTGCAGGGTAGTGCGTACGGTTTCGAGGTCAACCGGCTGCATGGTTGCGATGACGAGGGTGTTGGCCAGGGTGGCGGGCGGACCCGGTTCGTCCAAGGCATAGACTGCGGGAAAGACTTCGGCCAGGGTAGCCGTCAGTGCTTCCACCAGCGCAAAATTGGTATCTGTCCGACCGACGTTGATGGCCAGAACGCCGTCGTCGTTGAGGTGGTCACGCACCAGTTCAAAGAATTCCACGGTTGCAAGATGGAAGGGAATGTAGGGCGGGCGATAGGCATCGATGGCAACCAAATCCCACCTGGCGTCGGCCGGCCGGCCGCGCAGCCAGGCCCGGCCGTCGGCGGCCACCGGCGTGAGGTTGGGTTGATTCATGGCAAAGTAGCGTTGGGCCACTTCGATGATTTGAGGGTCCAGTTCAATGCCCGTGATGGGCACCGGGCCGTAGATATCGGTAACCAACTCGCTGACCGTACCCGCCGCCAGTCCGATGAGCAGCATATTCTCGAGGGGGGGTGCGCCGGCCGCCACTTCTGCTGTGACGGCCGCCGGATCGGGCCGGAAGAAGGGCGCCAGGAGAAAATAGTCCCAGATGCCCAGGCTAAGGAGGCTGTCCGGGTGGTATACGCTGTGAATGCCTACGCCGTCGTTGAGTTCCAAATGGCGCTCACTGCCCCATTGGCGCACGGCGATGTAGTTGTAGAGACTCTCGTCTTCGTAAATGATCTGACCGCCGGTGACATCATCCCAGGCTGCGCGCAGGCCGCCGCCCGGCCGGCTGAGCAAGGCCATGGCCAGCACCAGCGCCAGCCCGACCAGCGGAATCCAGCGGTGGCGCGTGGGCAGGCAACCCACCGTTTGGACGGCGAGGACGCCCAATGCGAGCAGAAAGAAAGTCCAGCGCGTGCCGAAGGTAGGAATCAGCCAGAGCACGGGGAGAAACGTGCCCACCAGGCTGCCGGCCGTGGCCGTGGCCGAAAGACGGCCCGCGACATGGCCCGTTCCCGCCACGTCGTGGACGGAGAGACGGATGGCCCAGGGCGTGGCCGTGCCCAGCAGAACGGCCGGCAGGCTGAAGAGCAGCAGGACGGCCAGCAGCGCACCGGTCAGCAGGCCGGTATCAAAACGGGCCAGACTCACCGTGGCCAGGCCCAGCACCGGCCCGCTCAGAAAAGGGACAAGGGCCACGCCAACCGCACCCAGGGTGACCACCAGGTCCAGTTCGCGCCGGCGGGGATAGCGATCGGCCAGCACACCGCCCAGCCATGCGCCGATGGCGAGGTAGAGCAGAATCAGACCGATCAGCGCGGCCCAGATGATCTGGTTGTTGCCGAACGCGGGTTCCAGCAGACGGGCGGCGCTCAACTCCATGCCGAGAATTGCGGCGCCGGTGGAGAAGACAAGGATCGATAAGTAGCGCATGAATGGAATGCGGATATGACGGATTGGGCGGATTCCCGCGGATCATTTAAGCGTATCGGCCCCGATCCGCCTAATCCGGCGGCTCCTGCGGCTCTGGTCGAGCCGCAGTTTATTTGTGTTTCAGGCCGAGGATTGCGCTGACCTGGAGCGTAGTCTCGGGGAGGAGGGTCGGCGTCAGGTCATCACCGGGACGGAAGCGCTCGCGCAGACGATAGCCCCGGGCATCGGGCGTGAGATGACGGTCGATGCAGTCGTCGTTCAAGTTGATAATCCACACTTCGGGAATGCCGGCCGCGGCGTAGGCAGGCAACTTCTCCTCCGTGTCGTAGACCAACGACGAATCGGCCACTTCGATGAGCAGGAGAACGTCTGCCGGGCCGGGATGCGCTTCGGCATAGAAGTCGTCGCGCCGGCGCAGCAGTACGACATCGGGCTGCGGCAGGGAAATGGGATTCAACTGAACCGGATCCTGTACACCAAGGATAACCTTACCTATGTCTGGACGCGTGAATAAGTGAATCAGCTTCTTGACAATGGCCGCGTGGCGGCTGCCGATGGGACTCATGTCGAATAACGCTCCGTTCAGTAGCTCGACGCGGGCATCTTCACCCAAAATGCCGTTTTCGACCATCTGGGTATAGATGTCCACCGTAAGGGGGTGTCGGGTGGTTGGCTTGGCGACTTCGCGAACGGTCATAGGAGATCCGCCTTTCCTGGCTTCACATTGCGACGCACCCAAATAATACCGCAAGCCGCGCCCATTGTCACGGCGAAAGGATATCGGGGTCTACCTCGGATTCGCGGCGGAAAAGTGGCGGGGACGCGTTGGCCCCGAATTGATATCCGTCCGGAAATCAACCCGAAGCCCCAAAATTGGCCCTTTACAATCGACGTTCATTATGGTATTAATAGGCACAGTGTACTGTATACAGTACCTACCTCTCGAAAAAGCGCAAAAGGCGAGCCGCATGCAACAGACGCAGGAACTGCCCCGCATCACCAAGGCGCAGACGCTGGATGAACTGGCTTATCTCCATATCAAGGATGCCATCCTGAACGGCGTCTTCCGGCCGGGCGAGTTCCTGGCGGAGGTGCAGCTGGCCCAGAAGCTCGGCATCAGCAAGACGCCGATCCGCAAGGCCCTTGGCCGCCTGCAGCAAGAACGATTTCTGCACAACATTCCCTTCGAAGGCTATTACGTCGCCGAGATTTCCATCGAGGATACGCTCGAAATCTACCAGCTCCGCCACGTTTTGGAGTGCTACCTGCTGGAACAGACAGCGGAAGATTTCACAGTGGACGAACTGGACGAATTGGAAGCCGTGCTGAATCAGGCGACCCGGGCCCTGGACAGCGGCGACTATGCCGGATTCATCGCCTGCAACCGCACTTTTCACCATGCTTTCGACCGGAAGTTCGGCAACACGCGCATTTCCGAAATGCTGACCAACCTGGACGAACACGTGCAGCGCATTCTCATGAATCAGTATTCCGGCGAATTTGAAGCGGCCGGCGCTTCCCATGCCGAGCATTTTCAAATTTTGGCCGCCATGCGCGCTCGGGACACGGCCAGGGCCGTGGCGTCGCTGAGCACGCATCTCGATCACTTCCGCGATGTATTGATTGCGCGTCTCAGAAATTCCCAATAGCGCTTGCCTGCTTTGAGCATGGTAAGACCAAGCTTCGTTTGAAACCGGCGTCTGCTCCCTTCACCGGTTGCCACAGCAATTACCGGTCGACATGGGGTTGCTGTTGCACATAGATCCAGTAGAGCACGAATTGGCAATGGCCGAGATTCCTCGCTGGCAGTTCGCCAGAGTGAAGATGCCTGCGCAAATCCGCTGTCGCTTTGCGACCACTTCGTGAGCGAAATGGCAAATCATGAACTCCTGAAACCCTGTACTTGCCTGTCGGTTCGTTTTTTCAATCAAAAGGAGGAACTCCACTATGTCACGCAATGCACGAAAACAACTCTTCCTGCCGCTGGTGCTGGCGCTTGCCTTGGCGT
This sequence comes from uncultured Caldilineaceae bacterium, assembly GCA_964478635.1. GTDB lineage: Bacteria > Chloroflexota > Anaerolineae > Caldilineales > Caldilineaceae > JAGRCP01. Next base: position 5,194 of record CAYZLP010000104.1, on the reverse strand, counting down.
TGGCGCTCAGCGGCTGTGCTGCCCCGGCGCCGGCCGGCAGTGGCGCAGCGCCCCCTGGCGATACAGCCGCAGAAGAAGGCCCCTTCGAGGTCGTCATGGGCATCGCCGCCAACACGGCCACCCTCAACCCCATCAACATGAACCTCACCACCGACTGGATTGTCGCCGAGCAGATGATGGATCCGCTGGTCGTTCTGGACAAGGAAGGCGTCTTCCAACCCTGGTTGGCCGAGTCCTGGGAGATCTCAGAAGATGGCACGATCTGGACCTTCAAGCTTCGTGAGGATGTAACCTTCCACAATGGCGAGCCCTTCAACGCTGAGGCGGTGAAGTTTACCTTTGACGAGGTCCTGAATCCAGACAACGCGGCCACGACGGCCCCAAGCCTCGCAGCCATTCAGGAAGTGAATGTCATCGACGAATTCACCGTCGAGATGGTAACGGACAGCCCGAACCCCATCTTCCTCTCCCAGATCGCCCATACCTTCCCCATGCCGCCGGCCTACACCCAGGAAGTCGGCCATGAGGGCTTCAACGAAGCGCCGGTCGGCACGGGCGCCTTCACCTTTGTGGAGTGGGTACGGGACGACCACGTGACGGTAGAGAAGAATCCGGATTGGTGGAATGGCGAGCCCCAGGTGGATCGCATCACCTTCCGCACGATTCCTGAGGCGTCGGCCCGCGTCGCGTCGCTCTTGGCCGGCGAAACCGACATTATCGAAGTCGTGCCCTTTGACGCGATTCCCCAGATTGAGGCCGAAGACGAGCTCAGCGCCGTGACGCGCGGGGGCGCCATCACCTACATCGGCTTGGACACCCTCAAGGGCCTGCCCACAGAGGATAAGCTGGTTCGCCAGGCCATGAACTATGCAGTCGATGCGGCAGCCATTGCCGAATTCATCCTGAGCGGCCGCGCCACGCCGGTACCGGGCGGTCTCTGGCCCGTCTCCCCCGGTTGGGATCCCGACCTGCCCTTCTACAACGACAAGGACAAGGCCCGTGAACTGCTGGCCGAGGCCGGCTATCCCGACGGTTTCGACATCGAGTTCAGCATCGGTCAGGTTCAGGGCATGGTGCAGGTCAAAGAAGTGGCCGAGGCGGTCCAGAGCCAGCTGGCCGAAGTGGGCATCAATGCCACCATCAACGAGATGGAGACCGCGGCCATGTTTGACGCCTACGCCGCCAGTGAGCTGGACATGTACTTCTTCCCCTGGCGCTCCAATCCGGAGGCTGCCCGCCACTTCTTCACGCTGCTGAAGTCCGACACCCGGGGCTACTACTATCAGAACCCGGAAATGGATGTGCTCATCGAGGATTTCATGACCGAAATGGACCCGGCGGCCCGGGCGGAGAAGGGCAAGGTCCTCAACGAGTTCGTTCATGAGGAAGCGCCCTGGATTTTCATGTATGTGGAGGAAGAAGCCTTCGGCGTCAACTCCTCCCGCGTGAATTGGGACATCAATCCGGCTGCGGTTGACGCCTTCTTCGGCGTGGAACTGTCGCCGGCCGAATAAGCGACGGCCCGAGGACCCCGGGCTTCATCGCCGACCTCGCCCTGTGCAGCCCCTTTCGGCACAGGGCGAGGTTCACCGGCCCTACGCCGCGTGACAGATGATCGGCGGTGAATATCGACGAGGATCCGCCTGATCCGGGCCATCCGCGTTTTATCATCAGGGCAAAGTCATCATGAACATCCGCTACATCCTCATCCGACTGGTGCAGGGCGTCATCACGATGTTCCTGGTCTTTACCGTTGTCTTCTTCATCATGCGCCTGAGCGGCGATCCGGTCATGCTCTTTCTGCCTCCAGAGGCGACGGATGAGCAGATTCAGCAGGCCCGCCAGCAGTTGGGACTGGACAAGCCGTTGATCGTCCAGTACGTGACGTATCTCGGCGACGTTCTGCGCGGCGACTTTGGCCAGTCCCTCAGCTATCGCGCGCCGGCATTGGAAGTCGTGCTTGAACGGCTGCCGGCGACCTTGGAACTGACCTTCGTGGCCTTCATGCTCACGGTGCTGATCGCCATTCCGGCCGGTCTGATAGCCGCGGTCAGGCCGAACACGATCATCGCGCGCATCGTGATGACCGTCGCCCTCCTGGGCCAGGCCATGCCCGGCTTCTGGCTCGGCGTGATGATGATCCTCCTCTTTTCCGTCGTGCTCGGCATATTGCCCACCGGCGGCCGGGGCACGCCTGCCCACGTCGTCATGCCGGCCATCGTGCTTGGTTCCTGGGGCGCGGCCAAGATCACGCGGCTGGTTCGGGCGGGCATGTATGAGGTGCTCAGCGCCGACTACATCCGCACAGCCCGGGGCAAGGGCATGCCCGAGCAGACTGTCATCAGTCGCCATGCGCTGCGGAATGCGCTCCTGCCCGTCTTGTCCGCGCTGGGCCTGACCGTGGGCGCGATGCTGGGCAGCGCGATTATCACGGAGACCGTCTTTGCCTGGCCCGGTGTGGGCCGTCTGGTTGTGCAGAGCGTCTTGAAACGCGACTTCCCCGTCGTTCAGGTGGCGACCATCCTGCTGTCGGTCATCTTCATTCTGAGCAATTTGATTGTGGATATTCTGTATACCGTCGTCGATCCGCGCATTCGCTACCGGTAACATCCTGCGATCCTGAGCCAGCAAAGGTCTGCTTATGACTGCAACGACTGCCGAACCTGCCACCGAAGTTGCGCCTGAAGAACTCAACCTGCGCCGTACGAGCGAACGGACGATCTGGACCCGCATGGGGCGATCCTTGCGCACGCGGCCCAGCCGCGGCATCGGCCTGGCGATCTTGCTGGTGATCGTCCTGGCGGCCGTCTTCGCACCGCTGATCACGCCCCAGGCGCCCGATACGACCAGCCTGGAGCTGCGCCTCCGCCCGCCATTCTGGAGTTCGGAGAGCGTTGCCCCTCACTTTCTGGGCACGGATCAACTGGGGCGCGATATCTGGACGCGCATTGTCTACGGTGGACGCGTCTCGCTGCTCATCGGCTTCATGGCCATGATGGTCGCGGGGCCCTTGGGCGTGCTGCTCGGATTGATATCAGGATACCAGGGCGGCGCGGTCGATGCCGTCATCATGCGCATCGCCGACGCGCAGCTGGCCATCCCGGCCATTCTTCTGGCCGTGACCATCATCGCCGTCCTGAGCCGCAGCCTGCTCATCCTGATTCTGGTGCTGGGCATTACCAAATGGGTGGAGTACGCCCGCGTCTCCCGGGGTGAGGTGCTCTATCTCAAGGAGACCGACTTCGTCCTGGCCTCCAAGACGTCCGGCGCCAAGACCGGCCGCCTGTTGGGGCGTCACATTCTGCCCAACCTGATGACGCCCATCATCGTGCTGGCCAGTTTCTCCGTGGCAGAGATGATTCTGGCCGAAGCCGCGCTCAGCTTTCTCGGCCTGGGCGTACAGCCGCCGACGCCGAGTTGGGGCAGCATGATCAGTGACGGCCGCGACTATTTGACCAATGCGTGGTGGGTGAGCACCTGGCCCGGCATCGCCATTCTGGTCACCGTTCTGGCCATCAACTCGGTGGGCGACTGGCTAACCGAAGTCCTCCATCCGCATTCCATCGATTGAGGCGACCCAATCCCATGCACATTGATCAGATCGAAGCCTTTCTCGTCCGCCTGGAGTTGGTCAAACCCTATGTCAATGCCATCGAAAAGGCGGGCATGCGCGAGGCCAGCGCCATTATCGTACGCTTGACGACGGACGAGGGCATTCAAGGAATCGGCGAAACGAATCCCCATCCGGGCTTCACCGCAGATAGCCCTGAGGCCGTAATGCAGTTGATCGAAGCACGCATCGGGCCGGCACTGCTGGGCATGGAAATCGGCAGCATGGGCGCTCTCCACGTGCGCATGAACGCGGCGATTCCGGGAAATCCCTTTGCCAAGGCGCCCTTTGACGTGGCCGCCCACGACATTCTCGGCCAGAAGCTGGGCGTGCCGGTCCATCAACTGCTCGGCGGCGCGCTCTACGATCGCCTGCCCATGCTTTGGCCCCTGGGCGGCGGCACGCCGGAGGAAAACGCAGCGGAGGCATTGGCCAAGCTGGAAGAAGGCTACGGTTCCCTCCACATCAAAGTGGGGGCCCTGCCCCCGGCCGTGGATGTGGCCCGTGTCGCCGCCATCCGCCGGGCCGTGGGGCCGGAGACGCCGCTGATGATCGACGCCAACCAGGGCTGGGACCGGTCGACGGCGATTCGCACGATTCGCCAGCTGGAAGCCTACGCGCCCAGCATGGTCGAACAACCCGTGCCCCTCTGGGATCGGGAGAGTATGCGCACGATCCAGGCCGCGGTGGCAACGCCGATCAGCGCCGACGAAGCGCTCGACACGCCCCAGGCCGCCGTCGACCTGATCCGGCGCGATGCGGCCCGGGTCTTCAGCCTCAAGACGGCCAAAATGGGTGGGCTGCAGCCGGCGCGCCGCATTGCCGCCATCGCCGAAGCGGCCGGCGTCCAATGCTTCGTCAATTCCATGATTGAGGCAGGCGTTGCCGTCGCCGCCAGCCTGCACCTTGCGGCGACGGTGCCCAATCTGGTCGATCACGGCCACGCCCTCATGTCCAATTTGCGCATCAAGCGGGATGTGCTCCCGGCCGGCAGCTTTGCCTACGCCGGCCGGGACATTCTCGTGCCTGCCGACTGTACCGGGCTGGGCGTTCAACTGGACGAGCGTGCGCTGTCCGAAATGACGCTGAAACGCATCGTACTGCGTAAGGGGTAAACTCAGCATTTCTGGAGCAATCAAGCCCACAGCCCTCGCGCCTTGCTTCCGAAATGCACAAACAGTCGGCCACACATGAAGGAGGAAGGGGAAAATGTCAGACGGAATCTCCATTGCCGTCTTGGGCGGCGGCCATGCCGCGTTCGCCCACGCGGCCGATCTCAGCCTGAAAGGGATGTCTGTACGCCTCTGCGAAGTGCCGGCCATGGCGCATGTGATCGAACCGGTGCGCGCGGCCGGCGGCATCGAAAGCGAGCCCGATGCCACCACCGGCCTGCCGTCCGGCTTCGGCGCGCTCGAACTGGCCACCACCGATCCGGCCGCGGCGCTGGACGGCGCCGAAATCATCTTCCTGGTCGTCCCGGCCTTCGCCCAGGCCGCCTTTGCCGAGCTGATTGCGCCCCACGTGACGCCGGAGCAAGTGGTCGTGCTCAGCCCCGGGAATTTCGGTGGCGCCTACACCTTTGCC
>CAYZLP010000103.1:0-10311 GCA_964478635.1 uncultured Caldilineaceae bacterium | reverse complement strand
GGATGTGGCCGTAGACTTCGTCGGTGCTGATCTGGTGATAGCGCAGATTGCCGAAGTCTCGGGCCGCTTCCAGGAGCACGTAGGTGCCGTAGACGTCGGTCTGGATAAAGGCGTCGGGATCCATGATGCTGCGATCAACGTGGGTCTCCGCCGCAAAATTGACGATCGTGTCGATGTCGTGGGCGCGTATGGCTGCCCGCACCGCTTCGGGATCACAGATGTCGCCCCGGACAAAGCCGTACCGGTCGCCAAAGCGCGCGGCCACATCTTCCAAATTTTCCAGGCGTCCGGCATAGGTCAGTTTGTCGAAGACCGTGATCCGGTAATCAGGGTACTTCTCCAGCATGTAGCGGACGAAGTTGCTGCCGATGAAGCCGGCCCCGCCCGTCACCAGTAAATTCTGCATGGTTGAATGCTCCTTTTATTCCTTCGCCAACGCACTGTGGCGAGCTCTCGACGTGCAGTGGCCGATCGTTGCGACACATGTCCGGACGCTTCCCATGAATCCGGGCAGAAATCCCCACGCAGTTCTATCGTAGGCCGAACAGTAGGGTTTCTGTCGTGGCATTGACGCCGGACGCAGTCGACCTGTTTTCGCCGAGCTGCGCTAGATCCCGTTGACATTTGTCCGTCACGTCCCCGGCACGGACCAGTGCCACTCCGGTGACCGAGCGAGTTCCGATCCGTGCCGGGGAGGTTGCAGCGGGACTGTCGGCCCGATACGTACAATGTCAACAGACTCTAGTACACGACGGCGTAAATACCACGACGGAAATTCGGCACTCCTGCCTCTGGTAGAAACTGTATATGCATTTCCGCCGGGATTCACTAGACTGTACGACGCCGGTTGCGGTTGCGACGAAGGCGGCGAAGCCGACCGGGCTGACGGGACGGCGGCAGCGGAAAATCGAAAACAAGCGTCAGAGCCGGAATTTCATCCCATGAGAGCGTCAATGGGGCAGCAACGTCTTTGCCATCCATCTGCCAATAGCGCTGCCAACGCATCCGTTCATCGCCCGCCCCGCGCATGCTCATGTAGCCGATATCGTCGGCCAAGCGCCGGCGCACCGTCGCGGCCACGGAGACGGCCTCCTGCCAGTGCGCGCGCATTTGGTACGTCAGATCCTGAGGCAGGCGTTCGTCCATGGACTCTTCGGGCCAACCGCCGCTGACCGTAGCAGCCAGCGTAGTATAGGCCGGCGCATATTCCTCACGCCAGAAGCGCAGCGCTCTTTGAAACGACGGCAAAAGCAGGTCCGAGGCAAAGCGCACATGGACCGTACTGACCCGCTCCCGCAAATAGATGAGGCCGGCGACTTGGGCCGGCGTCAGATCGAAATAGGCCCCGGCATCAAAATCTCGCCACTCGCCATAGGCCTGGGCCAGACGGCGCAGGCGCTCGGTCACCTCATCGATGAGCGCGATTGCTCCGCCCACCTCTGTCTCAAACGTCGAGCCGTCGACCCGATACATGGGCACAAGCGCCCGGGGGCCAAACGCACCCAAATCGGGCAGCAACAGTCGCTCATGATATCCAGCATGAGTCGCGCGTAAGGCGACTGCCAGGCCGGGCAACGATGCAATCAACTGTGGGCGCGGCGTCTCGCTGGGACCAGAAATCGTCAAACTCCTTACAGCAATCCTACTCTGGAGTGATCGCCCAGAGTCATCTTGTAGGCCTTGGGCTTGATGGGGCTATAGCCAATTTCCACGTCGCGGCCGATGATGCTGTCCTCGATGCGATGGGGCACGCTGCGAATACGCGAGTGGTCGAGCACGATGCTGTGCTCAATCTCGCTATCCTCCACCAGGGTATCGTGATAGATGCTGGTAAACGGACCGACGTAGCTATTCACGATGCGGCTGTTCTCGCCAATAATGGCCGGCCCCCGGATGACGCTGTTGATGATCTCCGCCCCGGCCTCGATCGTGACCAGATGGTCGATCTTGCTGCCCCGATCCACGTAGCCGTTGTTGTAGTGCTCCAATTCAGCCAGAACCCGGCTGTTGGCATCGAGCATATCGATGGGCTTCCCGGTATCGATCCACCAGCCCCGGTGCACGTAGGGGTGAACCTGATGGCCGTTATCGACCAGCCACTGGATGGCGTCGGTGATCTCCAACTCACCCCGCCAGCTCGGCTGAATCGCCTCCACCGCATCAAAAATGTGATGGTCGAACATATAGATGCCAACCAGCGCCAGGTTGCTGACGGGATTGCGCGGTTTCTCGACCAGGCGCACGATGCGCCGGTTGTCATCCAGTTCCGCCACGCCGTAGTGCTGGGGCTGGTCGACCTCGGTCAAAACGACTTGACTGTTCCAGTTGCTCCCGGCAAACTGACTGATGAGGGGGCTGATGCCGCCTTCGATGACGTTGTCGCCCAAGAACATGACGAAGCGGTCATCGCCCAGGAAGTCCTTGCTGATCTTCACGGCGTGAGCCAGACCCAGGGGCGCATCCTGAGGGATGTAGGTGATGTTGACGCCCCAGCGCCGGCCCTGACCGACTGCCTGGCGAATCTCGTCTCCCGTATCGCCAATCACGATACCGATGTCGTCGATACCGGCTGCCTTGATGGCCTCGATGACCCGGAAGAGAACCGGTTTGTTGGCAACCGGCACCAGCTGTTTGGCCCGGTTAAAGGTAATGGGGTAGAGCCGCGTGCCTTTGCCGCCGCTCAAGATGAGCCCTTTCATGCATACCTTCCCTGGTGTGGTCGCTTACCCTTGTTCCCAGCCGGACATGGCCGTGCTGCGTTCGGCATTGAGCAGGACGGCGCCGATCAAATTGGCCTGCACCTTCTCGAGTACCGACTTGGCGCGCTGGGCCTGATCCCGCTTGGTGCCGCCGGCGTTGACCAGGAGCACCACGCCGTCCACCTGGCTGGCCCACAGTGCCGCATCGGTTACGGCCAGAACGGGCGGTGCATCGATGAGCACGTAGTCGGCAGCGTCGCGCAGAGACGCCAAGGCTTCGCCCAGCCCTTTGCTGCTCAGCAAGGCCACCGGATTGTTGGTCGATGGCCCGGCGGGCAAAATCTGCAAATTCTCGACGCCGCTCTTCTGAAGGGGCGCCTCGCCGTCGCTGCCCAGCCAGTTCGACAGTCCCTGTTGATTGCTGACGCCAAAGATGTCGTGCTGCCGGGGCCGCCGCAGATCGCCGTCAACCAGAATCACGCGGTCGCCGGTTTGGGCCATGACGACAGCCAGATTGGCCAGCGCCGTACTCTTGTCGGTATCGCCGTCGGCTGCCGTCAGCAATAGCGTATGCAGGGGCTTCTCCAGACTGGAAAACTGAATATTGGTGCGCAGGCTCTGGAAAGCCTCGGCTGCCGGGCTGCGCGGATCGGTAAGCGTGATGAGATTGATCATGATCCATTCCGCCATCTGAAATCGAGGCCGGGCGCCGTTTCCATGCGCTTGAGCGCGGGATTCGATGTTCGACCCACATGAATAATCGCCTATTTCGACAAAATCCTTTGCGTCATGCCAGGGTTTGGCCGGTCTACGGCGCCGTAACGACACCGGCCAAGACGGCGTCGCCCGGGAAAGCATCGGCGCCCGTTACGGGCAGGCGAGTCCCGTCCTGCCAATTGTACAGTCCGACAATCAAGCGATATTGGCCGCCCGCAAGGCTATCGGGCAGCGTTAGCGTCTGACGATCGACGACCGGCTCACCGGGCGTCCAGTAGGTAGCGGGCAGCAGCCCAATCGCGTCCTGGGGCTGCCAATCCAGCTGGGCGACCTTTTCGCCCGCCTCGTCCAGCAAGTGCGCAAAGGCCGAATAGTCGAAATCGAGCCTGGCGTCCGTTTCCCACTGGAGCGCAAATGTGAACTCGTCTCCTTCAACCGTAGCCGGCGCCTCTGTGGCCGCCAAACGTATATGCGCCCCCAGCCGGGCATCAATGGCATTGGTGAGCGTATCTGGGTCCGGCTGAATGGATTGCCAGTTGCCGTCGGCCTGACGATAGCCCCCGACACGGAGCAGGGCGCCGTCCTCGAATCGCGGCAATGCGTCGCCGGCCGGCGTGGCGGCCAGTCGCTCTCCTTCCTGCCACGAATCTCCCCGGTAAACGCCGATTCCCAGGACAAATCGCTCCGCATCCAGCGTCCAGGGCAGGGTGGTCACAGTCACCGGCTGCGCCGGATCCCACTGGGCAGTAGGATACCACAGGGCTGTCGGAGGCGGATAAAACTCGCTGTCATGCAGCAGGGCTCCGTCGGGCGCAAAATAGGCGATGTAGAAGCGCCAATCTTCTGAGAGCGGCCGTAGGGCCTGCCAGGTAAGGGTAGTGACCAGTTCGCCGTACCGATCGACGCCGACGGCAGCATCCAGGAGGCGCAGGGCATCACCGAAGTTGGCCAATTCCTCCGGCGGTTCTCCGGGCGCAGCGTGGAACGCGCTGTAGAAGTCCGGCGGCGGTGATTTGGCCGTCGCGCCCCTGGTCAGCAGCAGATAGCCGTCGCTGCCGGCGGCCACGCCAAAATCTCCGGCAAGCAGTTCATCCATGGTGGTGCGGAGGTCGCTGGGGTGTTGGGGCCAGGCGGGTCCCGTAACATCCACAAAGACCGTATCGGCATCCTCGATATGCGGGAAGATGTAAAGCGTCGGTCGGCCGCTCACATGGGGATTGAGGCGATCCTGGGCCGACACCGCAGCGTCGGGGCGAATCTGCGCAATGAGGGCCGCTGCGTTCTCGTGGTGCTCGGTAACCGTCAAGGGCAGGTGATTACCGCCGCCGGGCAGATAGCCGAAGAGCCCCTGGCTGATGAGCGCGGCGGCCAGGATCATCCCACCCAGCACCGCAGCGGCCAGAGACATCATGGGCGGCTGCTCGGTCCCGCCGCCGCTCCATGCACGGGCGAGCCAGCTTTGGAGACGGGCCGTGCCGTAGACGCCGCCTAGCATCACAAAGGGAACAATGGGCGCGGCGTAGATCAGCGAATTCACTTCCTGCATGGGCGGAAAGTCAGCCAGCAAGTTGATGGCGAGCGACGGCAGTGACAGGAGGAAGAGGTCCAGTCCGAATATGGGTGTAAAAGCCAGCGGCAAAAAGAGCAGAAAGAGATAGCGCAGCACATTGGCCGCCTGCAGCTGCTGCCAGACGAGAGCCGGTTGGGTTAGCATGGAGCGGACAATCGTGACGGGGCTATCACCCAAATACGCGTACCGATCCCAGTGAATGTTGCCGGCCGCGACCGTGTTTTGAATACCCAGTACGGCGAAGAGAGCCCACCCCAATGCCAGGATCATGGTCACGCTGCCCAGCACGCGACGCCTCAGCGCAACGAAGGCGTAGAAACCGATCATGAAAATGAGGAGGGCGATCTCCTCCTTGCAGCCGGCGGCAAGCACGGCAAAAAGGGCAAACCAGCCGGTACGTCCCGTGACCAGAAAATAGAAGGCCGCCAGTATCAAGGTCGGCGCCAGCGTAACCGGATGAAATTCGTACCAGTTGGCGCCCTGAACCGTGGGATTGAGCAAAAAGGCCAGGGCAAAGGCCAGCCCTGCCCAGTCGCTGCCGAGCTTATGGCGGGCTAGGGCGAAGAGCGGTATCGCCCCCAACGCCACAACCACGGCCTGGATGATTAAGAGCGTCTCCACCTGTGGATAGAGGCGGTAGATGGGCGCGATCAGGAGCAGGATGGGCTCCACGTGGAGGCTCAGGCGGCTGGTAATGCCCTCATAGTTGGTGAACCGCAGACCGTTGCCATGGGCCAGATTCCAGATAGCCTGGTTGAGGTTGCCCATGTCCTGGGCCCGGGCCTCGAATGCTGCGTAGCGGTTGATGGTCAGATAGCTGAAGCCGACGGCATAGACCAAAACCGCCAGTGCCAGAAGCACCAGCGGCAGGCGGGAACGGTCGGTTGCAGCGCGTTCGGTGACAGTCACGATGTTCGGTAACGAGGGATGGACGACAGCAATCGGCAAGGCGTGTGCTCGGGATCGGGCAAGGCCGCCATCTTGCTGTGAATGGCCCGTTTTAGACCCAGGCTAGACGGCTTCAGGCGCGCCAACCCGTCCCGGAGCAGGCGCGGATTGGGCCGCGTCTTTGGGCGCCGGACCGGCCGGAATCGCGCCCAGAATGGGCAGATCGAGCGCGCGCTCTACGGCTGCGGGGGTACGCATCAAATCCGCCTCCATCCAGGTCAACAATAGAACGATGCCCAGACCGAAGAGCAGGCCGAGTACGGCCCCGGCCAGTGCATTGACCCTGGGCTTCGGCTGAATTTGCGCGTAGGGTATGGCCCGACTGCGAATCTTCACCTCAATGCGATCGCTCTTCTCCTGCTGTGCATAGTAGGCCGTGCGCTCTTCCACGAATTCATCGGCCGTGGTCAGCGCAATGAGCTTGGCAACCTCGCCATCGGGGTTGTCGGCCCGAATCTTGATGGTGAAGGTGCTGGCATCTTCCTGGACCTGGAGATTCGCCAGCAGATCGTAGGGGTTCATGTCCAGTTGCGCCCGGTCGATCACCCGCTGGGCGACTTCGGGCGTACGCAGATTCTGGGAGAAATTGCGCATGAGATCTTTGGCCGTATTGCCCAGCCCCCAGTCGGCCCGAGCCGGCACGGTGCTGACTTCCACCGTCGCGCTGTACATCTCTTCCTGAAATGCGCTGATACCGAACGCAGCCGCGCTCGCCAGCAGCATCGATAGCACGATGATCCAGCCGCGGCGGCGCAGAATGCGCAAGTATTCCTGTAGCGTCATGGTTATTCTTCCTCATCCACTTTCGGGCCCACTTTCGGGGCCACTGCCGGAGCCAGCGCCGGCATACCTGCCATAGTGTACCATATGTTCGAGGATACGCAGGTCGTCATCGTTTCGGAATCTCGCCGATCACGGTCAATCCCAACTCGTCCAGATCTTCAGGCCGGCGGATGCTGGTATCCAGATAGTCGAGCAGGAAAACCAACCCCGTACCCACCAGGAAGGCCAGAAGCAGTCGCAAAGGCAGATCCAGCCGGCTACGCAGGCCGGGGCCGACAACCCCGATGTTGGGGCCGTCAATAAGCGTCACGCCGGCGCTGTCGGTCCCGAGCTGCTGAAAATAGACGGGAGCATTCTCGGCGAGTTCGGCCGCGGCTGCGCCGGCGATGGCCTGCAGTTGAGCCTCGTCAGGCCAAGTGAAACTCAGCGTGATGATGCGATGCTGCTGCCCGGTGGCCGCACTGCCCTGGATCGCGCCGGCCGGCACCGCCATGGCCTGATCGGCCAAGCGGGCACTGACATTTTCGGCAAAGAATTGGCTGCGCACGACTTCGGTAAAATCATCGACCAGGTATTCGCTGGTCAGCCAGGCATAGTAGCGGGGATCGTATGCCGTCACGTCCTGATCGGCGACGGGCAGGACGCCCACCAACATGCGCATGGACGCGCTGTAGCTCACCGGCTGGGGTTCCCAGGGTCGCAGTTGCACCAGACTCAAGAGTCCGACCAACAGCGTCAGCAGGACCGGAATCCACCAGCGCCGTTTGAAAATGGCCCAATAGTCACGCAGTTCCATTGTCTTCAGACCACACTTTTCTGGGTTTTCGCCATGCCTTCACCTTGCGGTGCGTCCGGCTTGCCCATGACCTGCCTCAGATATGCGATCAACTTGCGCCGAAATTCGTTCGTGCTGAAACGCTCGGCCTGGCTACGACAAGCTCCCGGATCGTACGCCGTCGGGTCGAAATTGGCAAGCACGGCGGCCAGGCTTGCGGTAGTCTGTTCCGCAAAGAGTTCCCCCGTGACGCCCGGCACGACCGTATCCAGCGCGCCGCCCCCGGCATAGGCGATGACCGGCCGTCCCGCGCTCATGGCTTCCACAGGCGCAATGCCGAAGTCCTCCAAGCCGGGGAAGATAAACGCCCGTGCGCCCCGGAGCAGTTCCCGGATGCGAGCCCGCTCGACCCGACCCAGGAAGTGTACATTGTCGCCTGCCCGGGCCTGGAGCGCGGGCAGATCGCGCCCGTCGCCGACGACGACCAGCTTTGCATCGGGCAGATCGCGCAACGCCTCTACGGCCAGATCGATGCGCTTGTAGGGGATGAGACGGCTGACGATCAGATAGTAATCCCCGACGGGTGTGGCCGGATCGGGCGTGAAGTAATCTACATCTACCGGCGGATGGATGACGTCGCTTTCCCGACCGTAGATCGTGCGGATGCGCTCCTGGACCGCGCTGCTGATGGCGATGAAGTGATCGACGCGCTGGGCGGCATGCCAATCCCAACGGCGCAGGTTGTGGAGAAGCGGCTGGAGTGCGAGGCTGGCTATGCCGCCAATCTGTTCCCGCTCCCGGTACTGATCGTAGAGCCAGAGAAAGCGGGTGGGCGTCAGGCAGTAGCAGACGTGCTGCGTGCCTTCGCCCCGCTCACCCGTCTGTACGCCGTGGCAGAAACCGCTTTTGTTGCTCAAGACCAGGTCATAACCGCGCAAATCCATGCGCTCGAAAGCGCGGGGATAGAAGGGCAAATATCTCTGATGGTGGTCGGCCACGCCCGGCAACTGCTGCATGAAGCTGGTATGGATGGGCCACGTGCGATAGGCGGCCGGCATGCGGTCCGGGGCGTAGATGCTGGTATAGAGATCGGCGTCGGGAAAGAGTGCGACCAGTTCCTCCAGCACGTTTTCGGCCCCACCCAACTGGTTGAGCCAGTCATGGACGAGGGCCATTCGCACCCCCGGCAGCGGGTTTGTGCTCATGCCGTCCTATCTCCCGTACGGATCCTGTCGATCGCTTCGCGCCTTCGGGGCGACTTCATGGCCGGAATCTCCTCGCGGCAACACTGAGAATTTGGGGCTATTTTACTCGATGCCGGCCATGAGGCCAAGAAGATCGGGTGAATTCGTCGGCCTTGTGACCCCAGATACCGAACCACAAACGGGGTGACGCACTGCGCAACGTTTCCACAACGAGTCTGCAACATGGTCTGCATATGCTTGCAGCACCGAATGATACCGGCATTCGCCGACGCGCCATCTGTCTGCACGATCCGCCCGCGCGCCGGCTCCCAATCAGATTGCTCAAGCGTTTGTCTAGACCGTGCGTACGGCGCACAAAATGGAGTTGCTATGTATTCTTTCGACATGACCTCCGAACAAAAAATGTTGGTGGATACGGTCCACCGCTATGCCGAAAAGCAGTTGCGCCCGATCCACCGGGAAGCAGAGGAAGCGAAGCAGGTCCCGCAGGATGCGGTCCAGACCGGCTGGGAACTGGGTCTGCTGCCGGGGAGCATTGAGGCCGATTACGGCGGCTTCGGTGAATATTCAGCCCTGACCAGCGCGCTCTATCTCGAGGAGTTGGGCTGGGGCGATGTGGGTATCAGCCTCCACTTGCTGACGCCGAACCTGTTCGCCATCCCCATCGCGCTCTTCGGCAGCAATAAGCAGAAGGAAGAGTTTCTGCCCGGTTTCTGTGACGAGACTTTCCCACGGGCCACTGCGGCCATCGTCGAACCGGTGATTCAGTTCGATCCCGCCAACCTGGCGACAACGGCTGAAAAAGAGGGTGACGAGTTTGTCATCAATGGCAAAAAGACCATGGTTCCCCTGGCCGACAAGGCCGAGCTTTTCCTGGTCTACGCCACGGAAAAGGGTACGACCCAGGCCTTCATCGTACCGGGCGACACACCAGGCATTACGGTTGGAGAGAGGGTCACCATGATGGGCGCCCACGCGCTGGCCGTCTATAACGTCAGCTTTGAAAACGTGCGTGTCCCCAAGGCGAATCGGCTGGGCGGTCTGAAGGGCATTCGCTTGAATCGCTTGCTGACCGTGTCGCGCATCAATCTGGCGGCCCTGGCCATCGGTCAAGCCAAGGCAGCTTATGAATATGCGGTCAAGTACGCCAAAGAACGCCTGGCCTTTGGCGAGCCCATCGCCCACCGCCAGAGCATCGCCTTCATGTTGGCCAATATGGCCATTGAGATTGAGTCGACCCGCATGCTGGTCTGGGAAGCGGCCTACAAATTCGACAAGGGCGAAGATGCGACCCGGGCCGCCTACCTGGCCAAAGAATACGCCGACAAGATGGTCCTGGAAGTAACCGACGGTGCAGTTCAGGTATTGGGCGGACACGGTTATATCCGCGAATATCCGGTGGAGTTGTGGCTGCGCAACGGCCGCGGTTTTGCGGCGTGGGACGGCATGGTGATGGCGTAGGGAGCGGGGATTGTCAATTGTTATTGGTCAATGGTCGATTGTCAATAGATGCGTGTGCGGGTTGACGGTCGGTTTATTTGCGTGATGGAGAGAGCAGATGCCTATTCAGTTTGAAACACCCGATGTTGTGGAAAAGCAGCTCCAGCAGGTGCG
>CAYZLP010000102.1:0-10349 GCA_964478635.1 uncultured Caldilineaceae bacterium | reverse complement strand
TGCTGGGCCTCATTACGCGCATCGGTCCCGTTTTTGAACGCTTTTTTGCATCCGGGTTGCCTGATGGAGATCTGTCATATATTGGGTATGCCAACAAAACGGTGCGAATCTTCCAGAGCATGCTGGCTGTTACTGTCGTTACCGCTACCTTTCCGGTCATGTCCAAGAACTTCGCACGCGATGGGGTTCGAGGGCTGCTGTCTACGTTCAAATACAGTGCCCGCCTAACGCTGGCTGTTGCGATTCCGGTTGTGACTATCGGAACCGTGATTGCGTTGCCGTTGATTGAGGTGCTGTTCGAGCGAGGCGTGTTTACGCATGAAGACACGATTGCTGTAGCAAGGATTCTTCCCATCATCCTGCTTGAGGCAATCCTCTTCGCCATGGTTGGTAACTTGTTGACGCGAGCTTTCTATGTGACGAAGGACACGCGTACGGTGCCTATTGTCACCAGCAGCGCCATCATCCCGTATGTTTTTGTCGCTTATTGGGCTACCCGGCAGTGGGGCTATGTGGGCTTGGCGGCGGCCGGGGCGTTTTACGCTTTTCTTGGTGTCGTCGTGCTGCTTGTGCTGTTGCTGCGTCGCTATAGTCGGCAACAGCTTTCTTTGGCCCAGGGCGCACGGTATTTTCTGCTCTATGGCGCACTCGGCGCCATGGCCGCCCTGCTTGCCTACTGGGTCTTGGTCATGTTGGGCAATGTGTCTCCGTTGGTGCAACTCTTGGCCGCAGGCGCAACCGGCGCCCTTAGTTACGTTCTTTTGCTTTCTTTGGTCGACAAACAGATTGCTGTCGACATGTTGGCCATCGTGGGTATTACCCAACTGGGCGTCTGGCTACAAAAACAGTATCGCCTTAGCCGCCGACGCTTTGGTTTTTCGGGAGCCTCCCGACAGGGGTAGGCGGGCGGACCATTCGATACGGTGGAAGACAGGACATTAGTTTTATGCGAGTCATGGTTGTAACCGGGTTCTACCCCGGCGTCCGTATGGGCGGTGCAGAACTGCAGACCGCGTTTCTTGCCAGTGGCCTGGCGGAACGGGGGCACCAAGCGGTTTTCGTGGCGACCCGCGCCGGAACCGACCGTCACTATCAGGTCGGCAAAGTCGATGTGGAAGAGGTGGCGGGGCTTCGTGTGACCGGTCTGAAAGCGTTCCGCACGCGGCTCACCGCGTTGTTTGAAGAATACAGCCCCGACGTCTGCTATGTAAGGATATTCCCTGAAACCGCCGAGCTTGCGGCGATTTGCCGACAGTATCAGGTTCCCATCGTAAGCGTTACTTGTGGCGGGATGGAAACAAAGCCGCTGTTGCTCGGGCATCATCCGCGGGAGACCCTGGCTCATCTTCGGTCAGGTGAATTCTGGCGTCATTTGAGCTCTTTTCGCGGGGTCGCCAACACAGATGCCCATGTCTGTAACACGGAAGAATTCGCCGTGATGATGCGCAAGCATTATCCAAACCGGAAGATACAAACAATTTACAACGCAACAGCGATTCCGCCTGAAGAGGATACCCATCTCATACCCGGAAAGCGCGTCATTTGGGTAAACAACTTCAAACGCTGGAAGCGCCCCGAGTGGTTTATCGAGCTGGCGGAACAATTGCCGGACTACGAGTTCGCCATGATAGGGGATCTGTATACCAACCGGTATGGAAAATCGATCCGCAAGCGAATCGAACTTGGTCCCGAAAATCTGCTTTACCTTGGCCGGTTGCCGGTTGAAACGGTCAATGAGGAAATCCGCAAGAGTGATCTGTTGGTCTACACGTCCATGCCGGGACGAGAGGGCTTTGGTAATTCGTTCCTGCAGGCGTGGTCCCGAGCCGTGCCCACGGTCAGTACCTATCCACTAGACGGCATACCGGAGCGGGAAGGTATCGGTCGCTACGCGCCAACTATGGAAAGCCTGGTGCAAACTGTGGACGAGTTGATGGCCAGCGTCGAAAAGCGTATGGACATGGGACGACGGGCCAGGGAGTATGTCTGCCGCCGTCATCAGATCGACTATATGGTTGACAACTACCTCAGGTTGTTTTCCGGCCTGCAGGGCAATCAATACGAAACGACGCTTGCCGGCAACGTCGTAGAAGCCGTTGGAGATTAGCAATGCAGGTAGATTTTATGCTGATTGGGGCGCAGAAATGCGGAACCACGACATTGGCGAATCAACTGGCCTCACATCCTGGCATCTGCTTCTGCAGGGAAAAAGAACCGGGCTACTTCAATTCGGTGGAAGACTGGCAGGCGGGTCTCGATGCCTATCATGCCCTATACGAGCCACGTCCGGGTCAGCTCTGTGGTGAAGATTCCACCATGTACACGTTCCTGCCGGAGTTTGACAATACGCACGCGCGACTCCATGCCTATAATCCGGACCTGAAGTTCATTTATGTGATGCGGCATCCGGTAGAACGTGTCATCTCCAATTATGCGCACCGGTTGGTGCGCAACACGGTCGACGTGCCGCCGGAGGAAGCCGTCTTCGCAAAGCCTGAATA
This sequence comes from uncultured Caldilineaceae bacterium, assembly GCA_964478635.1. Taxonomy (GTDB): domain Bacteria; phylum Chloroflexota; class Anaerolineae; order Caldilineales; family Caldilineaceae; genus JAGRCP01. The sequence goes on along the minus strand of CAYZLP010000102.1, from coordinate 7,848 downwards.
CGTGAATCGCAGCCGCTATGGCGTGCAGTTGCGGCCGTACGTCAAGCTTTTCGGTCGAGAACGGATCTTGTTGTTGGTCTTCGAGGAATATATTCGCGCGCCGATGGCTACGCTCGCACGAATTGCGGACTACCTGGAGATTGATCCGGCCGGTTTCGAGAGCGCATTGAATGGTGCAACTGCCGCCCATTCCTCAACGGGCGAATACTATTGGGGAAACTCGGTCCAGAAATTCCGATCAACCGCGGCGGGGGATCGCTTGGTCTCGCTTGTACCGGATGCCGTACGTTCCAAAACACGGCAGATGTTTGGTCGTAAGCTGGATGAAAAACCCGTGTTCTCCCCGACACTGAAGCAGCTGATCTGGCGGTTCGTCGAAGATGATGTGGCCTATGTCGAGGAACTCATGGGCCGCCGTCTGGATATTTGGCGAGAGGGATATTCAACGTGAGCGCAACCCCAACCTTTGGTTGGCTGCCACCCGAGGCAGAACCGGATAATCCATCGCTGTTGCAGACGATCACGTCGTATCCGTCGCTGCTTATTTACATCGCGGCCGTTCTATATGAGCTTCTCATCGGTATTCTGATTTATTATCGAGTCGTGCCGGGCTCGCTGCGCATTTTCGGTGATCTCTTCGTTTTGGCCATCGTCGGCTTGGCCGTCGGTCGTATGCTTATCGAAGATCGATTTCCGCAAGTGGTCGTGTTCTTGTTGGGAGTCACACTGATTGGGGCCACCATTGCCACTTTCCACGGCCAAAGCGCCGACGCAACGCTTTGGGGTTGGTGGATCATGTTTAAATACCCCATGGTCGGTCTCTATGTTTATCTCAGTCGGGAATGGCCTCCAGATTTTGCCCGCTGGTACTATCGGTTTTGCTTTGTCGTGCTGGGAATCGAGGTCATCGTCCAGATTCTACAATTTGCAGCTGGTGAACCGCCGGGCGACAACTTGACCGGAACCTTTGGGCGTCAGGCAACTCACACACTTTCAACCTTTATCTTCCTGACTCTCGGATTGGCGATTGGCTACTGGTTGGTCTACGGGGATTGGAAGGTGCTGGGCTATGTCGCGCTGGCCAGTACGGCCGCCAGTGTGCTGGGCGCTTTGCGCTTCTTTCCTATCGGTGCAACCATCTTTATCATGATGGGCGGCATAGCCTATTTGTCACGTGGGAAGAAGATTGATCGTTCGATTTTGTTTATTGGTGCGGCGATTTTGGCGCTTGTGGCATTTCCGCTCGCTTACAATCGAATTACGGCCGAGACCCGTGATATCCGGACGTGGCAGGAGACGATTTCGGATACCGAACGGACGGAAAATTACTTTAATGGCATCAATTACGATCCCGATGCAGGAATTTATCGGGTTGGGCGAAACTTTTCAATCCGTTATGGTTGGCAGTCGCTACAGGAGGACGCAACGATTTTCCTGTTCGGCTATGGTACGGGAGCCCGCGCCTTTAGCGACAGTCTTGGAATCATGGGTGTAAGAAATAAATATGACACTCTTGGCACGTTGGCCGGCTCTACGGCGCTCATCCTAATTGAGGAGTTGGGAGTCTTTGGCCTACTGCTACTGTTTTCGTTTCTCCTTTGGCTAGCCGTCAACTTATGGCGCTGTGCACGGAGTGATTGTCCAGAAGACGTGCGGGTGATGGCTTTTGGGCTATTGCTGTTCACCCTGTTCTGGCCGGTCCACTTCTGGTATAACCGGGCTTGGACCTATGCTGCCCCGATGTTGCTGTACTGGGGCGGAATCGGATACGTCTTTGGCGTCTACAACTCACGCCATGATCAAGCAAAGTTATCTGAGTCGTAAGAGGGAAGTATGAAAGAACAAGTGAGCGTAAGCATCGGAATACCGGTTTATAATGGTGAGCGCTTTCTAGCGCAGACTCTGGACTCAATCCTGAGCCAAACCTACCAAGACTTCGAGATCATTATTTCGGATAATGCGTCGGATGATAACACGGAGGCGATCTGCCGGAACTATGCCGCGATAGACTCACGCATTCGCTATTATCGCAACGAAACGAACCTAGGTGCAGCCTATAACTACAATTGCCTGGTAGAGCTCGCAAAAGGAAAGTACTTCAAGTGGGCAGCCCACGATGACCTGTTGGCCCCGACGTTCATCGAGCGGTGCGTTGAGATACTGGAGGCAAATTCAGATTACGTTTTGGTCTATCCTCTTTCCTCAATCATCGACGAAGAAGGGAAACCGGTACGACAGCTTCAGTCAATTCCCGGGTTGGATGCCGACCGGCCTTACAAGCGGTTCCGGTCACATGCCGGTCAGCGGGGGGTTCATCAGAACATGGTGTTCGGCGTAGTTCGCACGGATATATTACGCCAAACTCGATTGATTGGGGCCTATTCTTCGTCAGATAGAATCCTTAACGCAGAACTGGCGCTATATGGACCGTTCTACGAAATTCCTGAGGTTTTGTTCTTTAAGCGTAATCATCCAGACGCCCATTGGAAGGTTCACGATACGCGGCAGAGCCGTGATGCTTGGTATGATCCAAGGCTTTCCGGCAAGAAGAGCTACCCCATGTTTCGCTTGATGCGTGAACACTTCCATTCTATCAAGCGTGCTCCACTGGATTCGCGTGAGCGCGTGCTATGCCAGTTCTCGATGCTTTGGTGGTTGCGGCTCAATTGGCGAAGATTGCTTTTGAATCAGTAGTCGGATTCCTGTCTTCCCGTTTGTTGAGACATATTCCTGACGGAAACTAGCCAAACCAGATACAGAATCTACAGTGTGATAATGAACATTACTCAGCAGATGCAGCGCATCAACCGTGAAAATCTGGGAAAAGGGGCGTGGCGTCTCTATAAGAACGCCTATCAGGGTTTGTTGATGCCCAACACATTGGAGCAAAAGCTCCTGTTCATCTTTGGCAGCCAGCGTTCGGGGACAACCCTGATGACTCGCCTGTTTGCGCGTGATCTCTACACAAAGGTCTATGCTGAGTACAGCGACTTGTCCATAACGATCAACGGTACGCGGGACTTGCGCTTGCGTCCTCTGGAGGAAGTCGCTCAGGAACTGAGTAAGGTGAAGGCGCCGCTGGTTGTGCTTAAACCTTTGGTTGAAACGCAAAATGCGGCCAATATCCTGGCTCATTTTCCTGAATCGAAAGCGCTCTGGATGTATCGACATTTTCAGGACGTGGCCGTCTCAAAACTGAAGAAATCCGGGATGCACAATGGTATCCGCGATATGCAATTCATGCTCGAGCAGCGGGATAGCTGGCGCGCCGAGAAGGTGCCGGAGCACATTCGCGAGATGATTGCCAGATTCTATTCGCCCGAAATGAATCCCTACGATGCCGCTGCTCTGTATTGGTATGTGCGCAACAATTTTCTCTATGAACAGGGGTTGGACGAATCCCCTGACGTGATGATGTGCAAGTATGAGGATTTTGTCATGGATCCGCAATCTTCCATGCGTGAGATTTACCGCTTCGTCGATCGCCCGTTTCCCGATAACGATGCTACGGAAAGAGTCCATCGCGCATCTGTTGGCAAAGGTTCCGATACGCCACTCTCCCCTGCCGTCGTTGCCGTGTGTGAGGAAATGCTTGCCCGGCTGGACGCGACCTATGAGAAACAGGTACGAATCGCTGCACCGTCTCCATAACGCTGCGCTACATGGTACGAAAGAGTAGGGATCGGTCGTAACAAACGGCGCCGCCAAACGCTCGTGAGTTGTCAATCCATTAACATAGTGTTTGACTTGCAAGCGGGGCGACCTAATTAATTGAGTCGCCCCGTTTCATTATGTACAGATTGTACGGAACAGACACTTTGATTGCGGACGTTAAATGCATTGACGTCTGTATAGGCGCATAATTTCGACCTACTTGACCTAATTGGTATGTTATGTTAAATATATTCGAAATGGACATCCGCGTACGAAAAGTCGGCTGCTCCAGTTCCTTCGGACGTGAATACTTCGACTTTGCTCAGCACCAGCACTGCGAACAAGAGCTGACGCAGCTACCGCTGATAGATCTGCGAGCGCGATTGCTGTGGGAATTCACGAGTATGGAAGGAGCGTGCCTACGGTGACCGACAAGAATGGGCAAGAGTTCTCGCGCCGCCGATTCTTAATGTTCTTGATGACCGGAGCAGTCGCTGCATCTTGCCAGCCGAGTGAATTAGGTGCAGCAGGACTCTATCAATTAAGTGCTGGAGGATCGGCAACGGTCACTGAGGGGGTGTATTTCGTCAGCCCGAATGGCGCTGATACGAATAGCGGTCGCTCTACAGAAGCGCCATGGGCAACCTTCTCGCATGCCGTTGAGCAGATGTCGGAGGGAGATACCCTGCGCGTTATGGATGGGACATACCGTCAATCAATCGTGGTTGACAAGCCCATCACCATTGAACGGCATAGTGGAACACCGACAATTGTTTCAACTCTTGGGGAGGCAGACGTTTGCACCATTTCAGCCGTGGGGGCCACGGTCTCAGGGCTGACGTTTGAGCGTCCGGTAGACGCTGTGGGGCGACCGGCATTGATTCACGTTCTCGCAGACGGCGCAGTTGTGGACAACTGTGTTTGTCGAGGCAATATTACGGAAAGCAATCAAGCGTTCAGCCGTTACGACCGGGACAAATCTGCCGGCATCATCATACGTGCCAATCAAGTGCTGGTGCGGGCTTGTGAATGTTTCGGTACTTGTTTTGGCATTGTCGTTGCTGAAGAAAGCGGGCGCAATTCCATCATTCGCGATTGCATGCTGCACCATACAATTCAGTCCTGTCTGCTGATTAATTTTGATTACCGGGTACGCGGGTTATTGGTGGACAATTGCAGCTTGAGCTACAGCTATATTGAAGATGGAATTCAGTGGCAGCAGGATTTTTCCGCAGGTCTGGATACAATCAGTAATCGGGGTACATATGTGCGTAATTGCACCATGATCGGCAATGCGGAAAATGCCCTCGATCTCAAGCGGGCGCACGGCCATACCATTGAAGGTTGCCGAATGACGCGCATCGTCGGCAATAATGACGGCATGGCAAACAACGAAGTCAACAACATCGCCGGTCCTATCGGGCGCGGGGCCAATGCACGGAGCCGCAATGTGCGAATCCGCAACTGCATCGTGTGGAATTCGCATAATGGCATGGCGCAGCAAGGGCCAAGCTACTATTACTACAACAATACGCTTGTGGCCAACAATTACGGCCAGTCAGCCGATGGTTCCTTATCGAGCGGTTTATATCCAGGGTTTGGTTACGCGCTCGTGAATCCATTTCCTGACTGTGGCTTCAAGAATAACCTGGTGGCCGGCCATGTAGGAGCACAGGCGAGCATTGTGGATGTCAGCAGCCTTGATATTGACCATAATCTCTACGTTACCAATGGCGGCTCGTTCGCCATCAATGGTGAGGTCTATGAGTGGCGAGCCTGGCAATCGGCCCTCGAGGAAATCGGGATCATGGGGGCCGATCGAAATAGCAAGCATTTATCCGCCTGGTCGGCCGTTGCGCTCAAGAACTGCCCGGAATTCCCTACTGCTGATCGAGGCTATAATTTTCTGCCCCAGCTCTCCTCACCGGCGTATCGAGCCGGCGGCCCGTTGACAACCTGTACTGCAGCCGGCGCCGGTAAAGAAGTCCCGGTCCAGAATGCAGACTGGTTCTGTGATGGCTATGGCATCGTTCCAGGAGACACCATCACAATCGGCAATACGACCACGCGAATTGCTGCCATCGCAGAAAATCAACTTATCGTGGAGGACTCTGTGCGCTTTCGTCAAGGTCTCGAAGTCTATTGGGGTAGTACCAGCTTTCCAAATATCGGCATCATGGAGATGTGAAAACGGCAAGGCATCGCTTCCGCAGGTTACACTGTGAACATCGATAGTGAAAGGTAATCAAACGTTATGGCAACTATCACAGTCGGACCAGGCCAGCGCTATCAATCGATCAGCGCCGGTATCAACGCCGCCAGCGCCGGCGACACAGTGCTTGTCGCGCGCGGGACTTATGGTGAGCGCGTTACCATCAACAAGACCATCACCGTCAAGACGACGGAAGGCGCGAAGATTCGGGGCAACGGCATGCTTGTCTACATCAGCGCTAACAATGCCACTTTCGATGGGTTCACCGTCGAGCGGATTCAGTGGCAGTCCGGCCGTGATGATATTGTGGAGGTACGCGGCAATGGCGTCACGGTCGAGAATTGCACGGTCTACATTGCCAACGTGACGAACCTCGCCGCAGCAAAGGCAGCCTTTGGGAAAGAAAAAGCCAGCGGCATCATATTCAAGTCAAACAACGTACGGTGCGAAAATAACGAAGTCTGGGGCGCCTGCTTTGGCGTGGCCTTCAGTGACAACGCCGGGCGTAATAGCGTCGTGCGTAACTGCAACCTCCACCATACGATCCAGTCCTGTCTGCGAATCAATTACAGCTATGTTGTCCGCGGTCTCTTGGTCGAGAACTGTAACCTGAACTATAGCTATGGCGAAGATGGGATCCAGTGGCAGCAGGATTTCGGTGGAGATCAGGGCAAGGCCACGATCAGCAATCGTGGCACGTTCGTGCGGAACTGTGTGCTGATTGGAAACGGTGAAAACGCATTCGATCTCAAGGGCGCGGATGGTCACACGATCGAAGGTTGTTTGATGACGCGTACCGTAGGAGACAATAATGGCCTGATCGACGGCTCCGGGCAGAGCATCAGTGGGACCATTGGCCGGGGCAGCAACGCGCGGAGTCAGAATGTTCGTATTCGCAATTGCGTCGTCTGGAATTCCAAGAACGGGATGAATGTCTTTGGGCCGGATTTCTACTATTACAATAATACGTACATTTGGAATAACTATAGTTTCAAGGGCAGCAATAGCTTCAATGGTTCGGGCTATGACTTGCGCTCGTCTTATAGCAATTGTGGTTTCAAGAACAATCTGGTCGCCGGACATCGGGGCCAGCAGGCGGAGGTGCGTGCAAATGGTAGTCTTGACATCGACTACAACGTCTATTGCACCAACGGGGGCAACTTCGCCATCAATGGTGCCGGAAAGAATTGGGATTCGTGGCGATCGGGACTTCGATCGGCCGGTGTCAACGGTGCAGATGCAAACAGCCAGCACTATACTGACTGGTCTGCCATCAAGCTCAATAATTGCCCCGAACGCCCCGAAAATTTGAGCGGTTACGATTTTCTACCTCAGTCCAATTCACCGGCTTTTCAGGCTGGCGGACCGCTTACCACCTGTGCATCTTCGGGTACGAGTAACAGAGTGCCTGTCCGTAACGCCGGCTGGTTCTGTGACGGGTATGGCGCACCCGGCGTCCAAGGCGATACCGTGACCGTTGGCAACACGACCGCAACGATCAGATCCATTGATGGGAACACGTTGACGCTTGACAAGTCGGTAACCTTCAGCACCGGTATGCCGGTCTACTGGGGCAATACAGCCCGGCCCAATGCGGGCATCATGGATCTTCAGGCGCCTCCCGTGGGCAATGTGATCCGGGCGGATTTTGCGGCTGAACCCCTTGTCGGTACAGCGCCGCTTGAGGTTTCCTTCACCGACCAATCGTTTGCCGATAACGGTATTACAGCGTGGCAATGGAGCGTCAACGGCCAAGAGTTCGCAAATGTCTCGGATCCAACCTATCTTTTTACGGATCCGGGCAACTACACGATTGAACTCACTGTCTCAGGCCCCGATGGCAGCGATACCCAACTTCGGCAGAACCTGATCGAAGTCATGGAGGAAGTCGTTGTCGAACCCATCCAGGCTAGCTTTGGCGCTGATCCATTGGTTGGACGTGCGCCCCTCGATGTCAACTTTCAAGACCAATCCAAAGCCGA
>CAYZLP010000101.1:0-10352 GCA_964478635.1 uncultured Caldilineaceae bacterium | reverse complement strand
CGCATGCGCGACCTCGGCTTCACCTACCGCGCCGTCGGCCGCGGCGGAACCTTTGAAGAAGAACCCGAATTGGTTCTTGCATAATTCTGAAGGAAGAACAAGACCATGAATATTCTGGTCACCGGCGGGGCAGGCTACATCGGCAGCCACACATGTGTAGAGTTGCTTCAGGCGGGCCATGCCGTGACGGTGCTGGATAACCTGAGCAACAGCAAGGTGGAAGCGCTGCGAAGGGTTGAGGAGATTACGGGCCGCTCGCTGACCTTTCGGCAGCTCGACCTGCTGGACCGGCCCGGCCTGACCGAGCTTTTTGCCGGTGGAGACTTTGACGCCGTCATTCACTTCGCGGGCCTGAAGGCAGTCGGCGAGTCGGTGGAAATGCCGCTCACCTATTACCGCAACAACGTCACGGGTACGATCAATCTCCTGGAAATAATGGGCGCGTATGGCTGCAAGCGCCTCGTTTTCAGTTCGTCGGCCACCGTCTACGGCGAATCGGAAGTCGTGCCGCTGCATGAGGATCTGCCGCTCTCGGCCACCAATCCCTACGGTCGTTCGAAGCTCATGATCGAAGAGATCCTGCGCGATCTCTACCGGTCCGACGAGACGTGGGATATCGGCATTCTGCGCTACTTCAACCCGGTGGGCGCCCATCCCAGCGGCCGGATTGGTGAGGATCCGAATGGGATTCCGAACAATCTATTTCCCTACATTACCCAGGTTGCGGTAGGCAAACGGCCCCAGCTATCGGTCTTTGGCAATGATTATCCCACGCCGGATGGCACCGGCGTGCGCGACTACATTCACGTGGTCGACCTGGCTGTGGGCCACTTGAAAACTTTGGAGAAACTGGCAGAGGGGCCCGGACTGGTCACCTACAACCTGGGCACCGGTCGGGGATATAGCGTTCTTGAAGTCATTGCCCGTTTTGAAGAAGCGTCCGGCCAAGCGGTGCCTTACCAAGTCGTTGACCGCCGCCCGGGCGACGTCGCTATCTCCTACGCCGACCCTGCTCGAGCCGAGCAGGAACTCGGCTGGCGCGGCGAGTTTGACCTGGCGGCCATGTGCATCGACGCCTGGCGCTGGCAGGTCAATAATCCGGAAGGCTATATCGAGGAAATTGCCAATCCGGTGAACCGATAACCCATTGCGTTTCAGCGTTTCTGCATCTTTTGCCTGCCGCGCCAGCCAACTTTTTCGTGGCTGCAGCAATCGATCTCCCGGTTTGTCATGTGGTTGGATCGTCCTCCATGCTCGCTCACAGGGGAATCTGCCGCATTTGGTGCTCACAAGTGCGTATGTTGCGCACTGATTCCGGCACATCCTTGATGTGTTTGGCCAACACTTTCCCCAGGGAGGCCCATCGCGCATTATTCCCGATATCGACGAATTAAGCGCATGACCCCATGTCCGTTTTTGAGGCGAAGGGGAATGGGGTAGAATGACAGCGTTGGTTTCAGACCCTCAGATCATGGACAGGTAACTGAGGACGCAGTGAATGTAGCACGTTTCCCCATCGCACCTCGCATCGCAATCACCGAAACTTCGCTGCTGTAGCTTGATAGTGGATGTGCTGCTGACGCGCTTCGATCAGATAAATCGATCTGGGCTGTCAGCTTCACATGATGCGGGAGAGAATCATGAAGCTTCGATATGTTGTCGTATTGATTGTTTCTTTACTCTGGGTAGGCGCCTTCGCAACGTTGGCTGCCGAGGCATGGGCCCAAGAGGAAACAGGGCAGACCTATCTGCCCTTGATCTTGCGATTCGGCTCGCAAGCACAGTCCGGACAAACACCCACACCGACCGCGACCTCGCCTGGCGAGACGCCGCCACCCAGCGAGACGCCGCCTGGCGAGACCCCTTTGCCCAGCGAAACGCCACCCAGCGAAACGCCACCCAGCGAAACGCCGTCGCCTAGTGAAACGCCGCCACCCAGTGAAACGCCGCCGCCCAGTGAAACGCCGTCCCCAACGGATACACCACCCTCGGAGTGTGAGCAATATGGCGTGGGTCTCCGTCGCTCGAGTCATCTTGGCGTTCAGGCCTACTGGGATATGCGGCCGGAAAGTAAATACTTCGATGCGCTGATTGACAGCAGGTCCGGCTGGATGCGCATGGAACTGGACTGGCGCTTTACGGAACCGGAAAACACGACGCCCGAGAATTACGATTGGACGCGCATCGATGCCGAACTTGCCGCAGCCAAACATGTTGATATCGAGACGATTGGCACCATAGGATATGCGCCCTCGTGGGCGACGACGCGCACGAATGGGCCGATTGACAAGGTCGACATCAGCGAATTCCTCGAGTTCGTCGACGCGTTGGTCGAGCGTTACGACGGTGACGGGATCGATGATGCCGAATGTTCGCCCGTGGTGAACTACTGGGAATTGTATAACGAACCGGATCGGATCGGCTCCGGCTCAGCGTTCCGCAGGGGATGGGGGGACTTCCCGGACAAATACGCCGAGATGCTGCAGGCGGTCTATCCGGTCATTAAGGCCGCAAACCCCAACGCCAAGGTCGTCTTTGGCGGAATTGCCCATGACTGGTTCCTCGATCAAGGGGGCGATTTCGTCCGAGACTGGACAGAGCAAGTACTGGACAACGGGGGCGGCCCGTATTTCGATGTCATGAATCTCCACGCCTACCCCAATTTCTGGCCGGAACACGCCTCCCAACCACCCGGCGTCTACGAGAAAATCCAGAAATTCCGCAGAATTCTGGCCGACTACGGGTACGAGAAGCCCTTCGTACTCACGGAAACGGGCGCCAGCAGTTCCTATGGCGGAGGGATCGAAAATGAGGTTCAGGCCCGTTTCGTCGTCCAAATCTTCGCACAGGCGCTGGCCGCCGACACATTGGGGACGACGTGGTTCATGCTGTGGGACACGCCGGACGGCATTGGCTCATATCGGAATGGGCTCGTCACCGACGAAAACCCGCCGCAGCCGAAACCCTCTATGTACGCGTTCCAAACGGCGGTGGACTTCTTTGAGACGGCGGACTTCGTGCGCATTCTGACGCCGGAGGAGACGGGGGCGGAAAACGTGCTCGCCTACGAGTTCGATGATGCTCCAGCCTATCGTCGCTTTGTTGTTGCCTGGGTCAACCCGGTGGACAGCACCGAGAAGAGGACGATGCGCTTTGCCGTTCCGAACACGATTGTCTATGACATCTATGGCAACAGCAGCCTGATTCTGGATGCCGCCGACGGCGCACAGGACGGCTACGTGACTGTCGAGTTTGGCGCAGAGCCGATCTTCATTACTCTGCCGAGATAGCGTTTTTTGCTTACCCCCAAGAGGCGCTCGACCAATTTGGGGTGTGATATAAGCGTAAACCTCCAGAAGCCTGACTTCCACAAGGAGTCAGGCTTCGTCCATGTTGAAGTGCCTCCTGTCGGGACGCTAAATCCTCCATACCTCGCTCGAATTTTCTCCCTTTCTAACTACCAAAATACGAACTTCTAAAATTCATGTAATGTTGCGAAGGATCGGCCGGCGCCCGTCGATTAACATACTGTAGCGCAATACCAAGTATGCGACGTTGGCAATCGTTGACGCACATCGGACATGAGCCAATCGGAATCCGGTCAACTAACTATATGCGAATGTGAGGAGGAGCGTCCGGTGCAGCCCTATGTACAAACTGAGCAGTTCCAGCTTTCACAAAACAATGCTGAACAGGCTCGGACAGCCCAGTCCCTACCCAATCCGCGCCTTGCGCGGCGATTTGTCAAGCGGCGACTCCTGAGTTTGGCGGCGGTAGACCTGGTTGGCAACGATCTGCTGTTGGAAGATCTTCAGCGCGATGATCATCTGGCCGTCAGCGAGATCGAGGTGGATCGCCCTGGTTACTTTTTCATGAAGCGCGTGATGGATCTCGTCGTCACTTTGCTTGCTATGTTCATCCTCCTGCCTCTGATGGGCGTCATCGCACTGCTGATCCGACTGGATTCGCCGGGGTCCGCCATCTTTACTCAGGAGCGGATCGGCGCACGGCGAGTTCGCCACAACGGTCGGGTCTACTGGCAGCGAACCCCGATCAAGTTTCGGAAATTCCGCAGCATGTACGTCGACTCGGACCATGAGCTGCACCGGCAGTTCGTTGCGGCCTATATCGAGGGCGACAAGGGCAAGCTTTCCGAGATTCAACCGGACAAGACCGGCGCCGATATGTATAAGCTCAATGGCGATCCTCGGGTGACGCGCATCGGCCGCTTCCTGCGCAAGACCAGCCTGGATGAATTGCCCCAATTCTGGAACGTCCTGAAGGGGGAGATGAGCCTGGTCGGACCGCGGCCGCCGATCCCCTACGAAGTCGAAATGTATTCGGAACATAGCATGGGACGCCTGGCCACGATTCCCGGCATGACGGGCCTTTGGCAGGTCACGGGACGCGGCGAGTTGGGTTTTGACGAAATGGTGGAACTCGACCTGGAGTATATCGAGCGTCAAGACCTCTGGTTGGATATCAAGATTCTGTTCGGCACGATTCCTGCCGTTGTCCTCAGCAGAGGAGCGAAGTGATGCAGCCTGTGAAGGTCGGTGCGATTGGTTATGGTTACTGGGGTCCCAATCTCATCCGCAACTTTGTCGAAATCCCCTCTTCGGTTGTTGTCGGCGTCGCCGACCTGAGTGAATCACGCCTGGCGCACGTGCGGGAACGCCATCCGCAGATCCCGATCACGACCGTGGATCATCAAGAACTCCTCGGACTTGATATTGATGCGGTTGTCGTTGCAACGCCGCCCCATACCCATTACGAGGTTGTCCGGGAATGTCTGCTGCGGGACAAGCATGTGCTGGTTGAGAAACCGATTACGTTAGAGAGTGAGCACGCCCGCGAACTGATTGAGATCGCCGATGAGCGAAATCTGGTGCTGATGGTCGGCCATACCTTTGAGTACAATCCGGCCGTGCGGGCCCTGAAAGAGATGATTGCCAGCGGTGAGTTGGGTGACATCTACTATATTGACGCAGTTCGGGTCAGCCTCGGCATGTTTAGCTCCAAACTGAATGTCGTCTGGGATCTGGCGCCTCACGATCTCTCGATCTTGCTCTATCTATTGGGCGAGCATCCGGTCGAGGTGAGCGCACAAGGCAACAGCTGCGTGCAGCCTGACATTGAAGATGTCGCCTATATGAGCCTGCGTTTTCCCAACGGCATCCTGGCGCACATGCGCTTCAGCTGGCTCGATCCCCGCAAAACGCGCCGCATCACGGTCGTTGGCAGCGAAAAGATGGTGATTTACGATGACGTCGAGCCCCAGGAAAAACTGAAGGTCTACGATAAGCGCGTGAATGCCCAGCGGCGCACCGATACCTATGGCGAATTCCATTTTGCCTATCACTACGGCGATATCGTGAGCCCCTACGTCCGTTTTGATGAACCGCTGCGGGTCGAATGCTCCCATTTCATTGACTGCATTCAGAACGGCCGGCAGCCGCAGACCGATGGCCGCAACGGCCTCCGGATCGTCGAAATCGTCGAAGCCGCCCAGCGCTCGTTGCGCAACGGCAATCAAGTCGTTTCATTGCGCAACGGCGATTATCGGCCGGAGATGGAACCGGTTGTTGCCGGAAACGGACGTCACAATGCTTGAGCTGACGGATAAGGTGCTGCTTGAAGCGCCGCGCCATGTGGATGATTCGGTCATCCTCGGCTATGAGACCGGTCGCCGAATTCCCGACGTTACGTTGCGGATCGGCGCCGGCGCTCACTTACGCAGCGGTACGATTATCTACGCCGGTTCGACGATCGGCGCCGGGCTCGAGACCGGGCACAACGTGGTCATACGTGAGGAAAACCTGCTCGGGGATCATGTGGGTATTTGGGGCAACACGGTCATCGACTATGGCTGTCGGATCGGGAACAACGTCAAAATTCACACGAACTGCTATGTGGCCCAGTTCACGGTCATAGAGGATGATGTCTTTCTGGCGCCGGGTGTGAGCATCGCCAATGACCCCCACCCGCTTTGCGCCGAGTGTACCGCAACCGGTGGGCCCACGATCAAGCGGGGCGCGCGCATCGGGGTCAACGTGACGATCCTGCCCGGCGTGACGATCGGTGAACATGCGCTGGTCGGCGCCGGCTCGGTGGTGAGCAAGGATGTCCCGGCCGGTGCGGTTGTCTACGGCAATCCGGCCCGTGTTCACAAGCACGTCGATGAATTGACGTGTCCCCATGACCCCCAAGGTCGAGCCTACGTCAACGGCTTGGACCGCAAAGCGCGCGCTTAGTGAATCCCGGTAGAAATCTTTATGCAGTCGCTTCCAGAGGTATAAGCGCTAGATTTCTGTCGAGGTATTCACGTCCATCTTCGCTTAAGTGAAGCCGGCCCGCGATTTGCGGGCGCAGCGATGCCGAAGCCGGTCGCGCGACTATCCCAACCAACTTGTTTGCCCGTATCGGGTCCCACAGAGGGACGATTCGTGCTTGCCATTTTTTCTAAAGGAAGATTACCGATGAACGTTCCGTTTGTAGATTTGCAAAGTCAGTACCGGTCTATTCAGGAAGAAGTGGACGCAGCCGTGCTGGCCGTCATGGCACGGGGTGACTTCATCATGGGCCAGGCTGTGGAGCAGTTCGAAGAAGCCTTTGCCGCCTATTGCGAAGCCGAGCATTGCGTGGGCGTTGACTCCGGTTACTCTGCGCTGGAATTGATTCTCCGGGGATACGGTATCGGTCCTGGCGATGAGGTAATTACTGCTGCGAACACCTTTATCGCCACTGTTCTGGCCATCACGAATACCGGAGCAAGCCCGGTTTTGGTCGATATCGATCCTGTAACGTACAACATCGATCCGGCCAAGATCCAGGCAGCCATCACACCCCGGACGCGCGCCATCATGCCCGTTCACCTCTACGGCCAACCTGCTGACATGGATCCGATCCTGGCTCTGGCCGAAGAACACGATTTGCTGGTGATCGAGGATGCGGCCCAAGGGCATGGCGCCCGTTACAAAGGCCGCCGTGTGGGCGCGCTCGGGCATGCTGCAGGCTTCAGTTTCTATCCCGGCAAGAACCTGGGCGCCTACGGCGACGGCGGGGCCGTCGTGACAAATGATGCGCAACTGGCTGAGGAGATCCGCCTCCTGCGCAACCTGGGCATGCGCAAGAAGTATCATCACGAAGTGAAAGGCTTCAACCGCCGCTTGGACACCCTGCAGGCGGCCGTCCTGGGGGTGAAGCTGCCCTATTTGGACGGCTGGAATGCCGGCCGTCGCGCGGCGGCGGGCCAATTTCAAGCCAAGCTGGCCGATCTCCCCTTGACGACGCCGGCTACGGCGGAAGGATGCGAACACGTTTTCCACCTCTATGTGATCCGCGTGGAGAACCGGGATGACCTCATGCAGGCCCTGGCCGAGGCAGGGGTTGCTTCGGGCCTTCACTACCCGATTCCGATTCATCTCCTGCCTGCCTATGAGGATCTGGGCTATGCGCCGGGAGACTTCCCGATCACTGAGGCCTACGCGAGTGAGATTCTCTCCCTGCCCATTTTTGCCGAACTGACTGACGGGCAGATCGATCTGATCACGTCGGTGGTCCGCAAGTTCGTAGGCGTTCAGATTCCGGCTTAATCCGCTGCATTTGTGCGCGTTCGCTGACGCTGGAAGGAGCGAGTAGTGACATCCATTGAGCATTGTGCCCGGATCGATGGCGTCAAATATGTTCATCTCCGTGGGTTTGGAGATGAGCGGGGGCGCTTCATGGAGACGTTTCGCCGGGAGTGGTTTCCCGAGCGAAGTTGGGATATGATCCAGACGAATCGCAGCGACAGCGTCGCGGGCGTGCTGCGAGGGTTACACTATCACTTCAACCAGGTGGATTACTGGTATGTGCCCCGGGGTCGAATCCAAGTCGGCCTGGCGGATCTACGCATGGGCTCTCCGACTTTCGGCGTCAGCCACGTGCTGGAGATTGGCGAGGAGAACGAAATCGGCGTCTACATTCCTTCCGGGGTGGCCCACGGCTTTCTGGCGCTGACCGACGTCACCCTGACCTATCTGGTCGATCAGTACTATAATTCGGATGATGAACGGGGCGTGGCCTGGGATGATCCTGAATTAGCCGTGGCGTGGGCGAACCGGAAGGTGATTCTGTCCGAGCGTGATGAAATGAACCCCCGACTCTCAGATATTTCGATGGACGACCTGCCGCAGCATAATTCGTTGATCGGCGCGTCTGTAACACCATGAAGGAGCAGTCGGGGTGCAATTACCAAATTTTCTAATCATTGGCGCTATCAAGGCCGGCACGACTTCGCTGTACTACTATCTCCAGCAGCATCCAGAAGTGTATATGCCGACCGAACGCAAAGAAGCCCGATATTTCGCCTGGGAGCCGAATAATCCTGATTTTTCCCACTATACTCGACAGCAATTTCCTTATCGAACCCTGGAGGAATACACTGCTCTATTTGCAGGCGTTACAGATGAGATTGCCGTCGGAGAGGCCTCTCCAGGCTACCTCGAGAGTCCGGTCGCTGCGGAAAACGTCAAGGCTCTTATTCCGGATGCTAAACTAATCGTCAGCCTGAGAAATCCTGTGCAACGGCACTATTCGGCCTACCTGATGAGCGTGCGTCAGGGGCGTGAGAATCGCCCGATGACTCAGGGGATTCGTGAAAATTACGATCTATTGAAGAGCAGAAGTTACTATAACTCGCTTATTCGCTGGTACTCCGAGTTCGATGAAACGCAAATCAAAGTAGTCCTTTTCGACGACATAAGGCGAGATGCCCTGGCAGTTGCCGAAGGATTATTCAACTATCTGGGCGTTGACCGAAATTTCGTGCCTGACGTATCGCAGACCCATAATAAGGGTGGAGTGCCCAAGAGTGGCCTGAAGCAGTCGGTAGTCAATACCTTGCGGCGTTATCGTCGCTATCGTGCATACTTGCCGTCAGGCGTCCGGGAGCGATTCACGGATTTTGCGCAAGGCAATTTGGAGTCGGCTCCGCCCATGCCTGATGAAGCGAAGCAACTGCTCTGGGAACTATTTGAAGAGGATACGCGCAAAGTTGCCGCCTTAACAGGACGCGATCTGTCCCACTGGTTAGAGGATGCTTCGGTGACTAACATGGCTTAACCTCTTCCCGGTGGTTTCGTGCTAAGAAGCCGTCTGAAAAGGTAGGCTGCCGGTTGACAAGGTAGGGTAATTTGTATGCGTGAACAATCAAACATACCCAACCGATATCACCGACAGCCAGTGGGATTATATCAAGGAACTGATTCCAGCGGCGAAAACTGGAGGACGACCCCGCAGCCTTGATATGCGGCAGGTCATCAATGCCATTCTGTACGTAACCGTCAGCGGCATTCAGTGGCGAATGTTGCCCAAGGAATATCCGAAGTGGAAGAGCGTGTATCATTACTTCCGCCTCTGGCGCAGAGAGGGCATCTGGAAGCGAATCCATGACACCTTGCGTGCTCGAGAAAGGCAGCGAAACGGACGCCACAAGCATGCCACTGCTGGCAGCCTTGACAGCCAGAGTGTCAAGCGAAGTGCGATCGGCGGTGAACATGGCTATGACGCCGGCAAGAAGATCGATGGACGCAAGCGGCATATCCTCGTTGACACCATGGGTCTGCTGATTGCGGTGATGGTCACAGCGGCATCTGTCTCCGATCCGGCGGGTGCACGTTTCTTACTGCGTAGACTGGATGGCGCCGGCAAGAAACTCCGCCTTGTCTGGGTCGACGGAACCTATCGAGGCTCGCTTCTGGACTGGGTTGCGGACCGATTTCACTTTCGCCTTTCCCCGGTCCTGCGTCCCGCTGGTGCCAAAGGGTTCGTTCTTCTACCCAAGAGATGGG
Organism: uncultured Caldilineaceae bacterium; assembly: GCA_964478635.1. GTDB lineage: Bacteria > Chloroflexota > Anaerolineae > Caldilineales > Caldilineaceae > JAGRCP01. Next base: position 519 of record CAYZLP010000101.1, on the reverse strand, counting down.
CCGTCGAGCGCACATTCGCCTGGTTGGTCATGCATCGCCGTCTTTCTCGTGATTTCGAAACGCTGCCTGAAACCAGCGAGGCGTTCATTCACGTTGCCATGATTCGTCTCATGCTGCGTAGACTGGCTTGACACACTTTTCAGACAGCTTCTTACGCTGGCGTCAGCTGAACAGTTCGACGCGCCGGATACCCTTCCGAGTGAGCCGAATGCGCATGCGGGAAGTTTTGACAGGCTCGCCGGTATCGACAGCGGTGGCGACTTGCACGATATTCAAGAAATAGACCCGCGGCAAGCGAGCGCGCCGAACCTTGCTGCCTTTCAGATAGAGCTGGGTTTGCTGCGGGTTGTCCATTTTGCGCAAAAAATCGCGAACGTCCAGCCGCATAATGTCCTTGACCGCGCTGATTGGCGGAGCATCAACATAGATGTCTTCAACTGCATCGCGCTGCAACATCACGGCTTTTTCGTAACGCAATACATCCTCGCCCTGGCCGTCATTGTCCAGTTCCGTAATGAC
>CAYZLP010000100.1:8701-10374 GCA_964478635.1 uncultured Caldilineaceae bacterium | reverse complement strand
CGTCCGCCGCAGTCGCCATGTGCACATCCAATTGCGGGTACGGAATTGAGATGCCGGCCGCGGGAACGGCGGTATGGATGCGCTCGTTCAGATCCCACCCCACCTGCCAATAATCCTCTCCCTTGACGAAGGCGCGCAGCTCCACCTTGATGCTGCTGTCGCCGAGTTCTTGAACGACGACCTGGGGCGCCGGATCCGACAAGATGCGGCTGTCTTCCGCCATCACGCCCAGGGCTGTCGCCCGCACCGTAGCGAGATCATCCTCATAGCTGACGCCGACCGCCACGTCGACCCGCAAAACCGGCTTCTTGGAGTAGTTGACAACGCCATCGGTCTGGATTTTGCCATTGGGCAGAACGATGACCTTACCGTTGGCTTTGTGGAGCACGGTGCTGAAGACCTGAATTTCGGCAACGGTTCCTTCAATACCGCCGGTTTCGATGTAGTCACCTACTTCAAAGGGTTGGAAGATGAAGAAGATCACAGTGGCGGCCAGATTGCTGATGGACTCCTGGAGCGCAATGCCGAGGATCACAAACAAGATGCCCAGCGAGGTCACCAGTGCGCTGACCGGCACGCCGACAATGCTTAACGCAATCAGCAGCGCGATGCCCAGGATGCCATAGTAGGCGCCCCGGACGGCCAAAGTTTCCAGGTAGGGCGCCATCTTCGCCCGGGCCATGAGCTGAGCGGTCCATTTACGGGCGCGCACGGCCAGCCAGCGGCCGATCAGGAAGACGACCAGCGCGCCGCCGATGCGCAGCAATATTCCCAAGAGCAGGGTTGGAGAGTCTTCAAAGAGTGCCATGTCGCGCGCGCTCGTGATGAGATAATGGATAAACCACCCAAGCATAGCACCCATCTGACGCCACCAAAAATCAGACCAAGGCCAATAGCCCCCGTTCAAAAATGTCTGTGCAGCGCGCCCAGTCATAGCGGGCCGCGGTCGTACGGCCTGCTGCGGCTAGGGCGGCGGCCAGCGCGGGATCGTCCAGCACACGCGCCATGGCTTCGGCCAGGGCCGCGGGATCGCGCGGCGGCGTCATGAGACAGTTTCGGCCGTCTTCCGCGTAATCACGCACCCCGGACGAGTCGGTCAACACCACCGGCGTGCCGCAGGCCATGGCTTCCAACGGCGGATAGCCCAGCCCCTCTCCCCACGATGCCGAAACGAGCAGATCGCTGCTGAGGTAGAGATCGGCCAGTTCCGCATCGGACGGCGCCAGGTGAAACTCAACGGGCGCAGCCGTCGGCAGATCACACGGTTCTTTTGAAGCAACCACCAGCAATAGATCGGGGTGATCGGATACAAGCAGATCTGCGGCGGCCAGAACTTCGCGCAGCCCCTTGCGGGGCCGCATGTCGCCCACATAGAGCACCCGGCGTCTGCCATCTCCCCTAGATTGGCGAGGCTGATCGAAAAAAAGCTCTGCCCGGCCCAAACCGGCGCGGATGGTGTCAATGGGCGCACGCGTCTGCCGGCTTACATAGTCGGTGAGCGGTTGGGAGATGGTGAAGATGCGGTCGAAAAAGCGGGGCGTCTGATCCAGCAAGAAACGTTCCGGACCGCGGCCGGCGAACATTTCGGGGTAGTCCATGTAAAGCCAGGCCCGGCGCGGCCCTCCAGGGGCGAGCGTATGGAGCAGCACGGGCAGTACCGTCGGCGTATGGGT
>CAYZLP010000100.1:0-8601 GCA_964478635.1 uncultured Caldilineaceae bacterium | reverse complement strand
GGACGGGTGGGCGGATTGGAGCGTATCGGCACGAATTCGACGGCGGTCCGCTGTGCGCCGGCCTGAATGAGCGTCTCCAGCGTATAAGAATACTGGCTGAGCACGATGGTGTGGAGAGCGGCACTGCGCGTATAGGCCCGAAACCCTGACGTGGCGTCGGGCGTGGGCATGCCGGCTGCCCGCCCCACGACCCAGCTGCCCAATTGCTGTAGCCGGCGCTTGAAGGGTGAGAAGACCTGCAGCTGGCCTACGCCCCGATCACCGACCACGATTTCGGCCCGCTCTGCAAGGATAGGCTCGACCAGGAGGGCGATATCCGCACCCACGTACTGATTGTCGGCATCGGTATTGACGATGATATCCGCATTGCGGCGGACGCAAGCTTCTAGTCCTGTGGCAAAGGCGCGGGCCAGTCCCATATTCTGGCGATGACGGACGATGTGATCCACGCCAAGTTCGGCAGCGACGGCGGTCGTATCATCGCTGCTTCCATCATCGATGACCAGAATTTCAATCTCATCGATACCCGCAAGGGAGCGCGGCAAAGCCGCCACCGTTTGCGGCAGCGTCTCGGCCTCGTTATAGCAAGGAATTTGAATGATCAGCTTCATGGTACCGGACAGCGTGGCGATGTGCTCCCAACGTGTCCCTCAGTGCTCCGCACAGACATCAATCTTCGCTTTTGGTCTTCCGGCCGAACATGCCGCCGAAGAGCATCTGGCGCATAAATCCTGGCTGATCGTCCAGCGCCTCCATCCCCGGCGCTTCATCCCAGCGCTTGAGTGCAGCCTGGGTTTCCCACTGATCGCGTTCACCGGCGACACGCTTCAACTCTTCCAGCAAGGGATTGTCGGCGTCCTCATCCACATCCAGCGCCAGCAGCGCCTTCCACTCGGCCAGCTCGCGCTGAAGCTGATCGATGCGAAAGAGTAGATTGGCGCGATTGGCTTCCAAGCCGGCAAAAATCTGTGCGGCACTGCTGCCCAGTTCCGTGGCCTGGGCGAAGCGCCGCCCGGCCAGCCGGCGGGTCTCTTCCCAGGTCGGCGAGGCAGCCGTCATGCGCATGAGCGCCGCGGCCATGATCTGGGGCAGTTGCTCCACCCCGGCCATCATGCCGTCATGCTCGGCCGCGTCGACGTAGAAAGGCTTGGCGCCCAGGCGTTCGGCGAAATCGCTGGCCAGCTGCACCGCATCCGGATCGGTGCGCAGGCTGGGCGCCAGACAGAAGGGCGCGTCGGCGAAGAGATCGGCCCGGGGCGTCAGCGCGCCGCCAACGCCGGAGACGATGGGATGGCCCACGACGAAGTGAACGTTGTCGGGCAGTTGCCGGTCCGCGATCTCGATGGCAGGCTGCATGATCGAACTCATGGCCATGATCAGGCTGTTGGGGCGCACCCCCTCACGCATGTGGCCGAGAACATCTTCCAACTCACTCAGGGGCACGGCCAGGACAACGAGATCGGCGTCTTCATAGGCCCGGTGCAAATTCCATTCGCCCCGCTGAATGGCCCCCGCTTTCTTGGCGGCCGAAGTGGTCTCGGGATCCTTGTCGTGCCCGACAACTTCGAAGTTACCGGGCTCACGCTGTAGGCCCAGGCCAAAACTCGTTCCCGTCAATCCCAACCCGATGATGGCGATAACCGGCTTCGACATGTGACTCTCCTCAATAATCATAGAACGCGGATTTTCCGGATACAGCGGATGAAACGGATTTTCAAAAATCCGTGGAAATCCGGATAATCCGCCCAATCCGCGTTCTATCTAGTTGCGTTCGTCAGCCCACTGGAGGGCGGCTAATAGCGTACGGCGCTCGCCTGCGGGCGGCAATACCTTGTCCTGATGGTGGGCGATCAGCCAGCAGGTAAGCTCGCTGCTCCCGGCCCGGCGGGCCATCTCGGCGCCCAGCGCAGGATGTTCAAAATGAACGTGCAGGGCATAGCGCCAGCCCCCGGCCGGATCGTCCTGAGCCTGTCGAATCAGCCAGTCCGGCAGAGCCGCTTCGGCCAGGACCAGGGGACCCCGCAGCCAGAGATGCAGACGCACGCCCGCCGCTTCCGCTCGGACTTTGCCCACGTCGTGCAGCAGCGCCGCGCGGCGCAAATCAGGCCCGTCATGTCCCGCCCGCTGCAGCGTATAGAGCACATTCAATGAGTGGCGGCGGGCATCCACGGGCATGCGGCTGAAAAGGGCCAGTTCCTCCGGCGCGAGCCACTCCGTCAGCAGCCGCTCTTCGTCCGGACTTATGGTCGCGCCAAGGCCGCGCAAGAACTGTCGAACCCGGTAGGGGGCTCGGCGCCACCCCCGGGCGCCGGACCGGACGCCAGGTGACAATTCCGGCGGTGATTCGGACACAATCATCCTGCCAACCCTTCCCGTCCGGCTATCCGATGCCGAAGAGCATGTTCATGATGAACTGCGTCGGCACCGTGATGAGCCCGTCGGCAAAAAAGATCACGGCCAGCAAAATCAACATGCCATACTGAGCCAGTTGAGCGCGCAGCCGAAAGGTATCGCCAGGCAGGAGAGCAAAGAGCACATGGGACCCGTCCAGCGGCGGGATGGGAATCATGTTGAAGACAAAGAGCAACACGTTGATCTGCACGAAGGCAAAGAGAAACTGATTTGCCACGGGCGCGTCAACGATGCCCATCCGCCAGATGGCAGTAGCGAGGACGGCCAGGGCAAGATTGCTCAAAGGTCCGGCGATGGCGACCAGAATAGCGCCCAGCCTGGGATCGATCTCGATGTTGCGCGGGTTCCACTGGACCGGCTTGGCCCAACCGAACCCGACAAAATAGATCAGGATCGCCCCCACGGGCGCAATATGGACCAGTGGGTTCAGGGTATAGCGTCCCTGCCGCTTGGGCGTATCGTCGCCCAGGGCAACGGCCGTGGCCGCATGGGCGAATTCATGGATGGGCAGGGCGATAAAGACGATGGCGGTGGCAGCCATCAGCCAGGCCGGGCTGAGCATCCGGCCGCCGCTGGCCAAAAGCCAGTAGATGAGCAACGCACCCACGACGCCGACGAGGATGCGTTCGTTGCGCCCCAGTCCAGCCCACCAGGCGCTGATTGAACCACGATTCATGCGTAATTACTCTCCTAAACAACCTATGCCGGCATAAACGCCAGGCCGATAGTCGATTATAGCATGCTGCCAACCGAGCAACACAATTGAACGGTTCAACACGATTCTACGTTACAATACAGGCGCCCGCCGCCACGTCGACCGGAATTGGGATGACTTGTCGCTGGTTGGACTGGGCCGTATAATGACGTAGACACATGGTATAACAGGTATCAACGTGGGAATGTCCGAACGCTTCCTGAAGCGTACAAATCAACGCTGGATTGCCGGCGCCGTGTTGGCGCTGATCGTTCTGCTCGGTCTATGGATCTGGAAGCCGTGGCAACCATCGCACACGGTGCACCTCGGACCGCAGCAGACGGTCGAAACGCTGAATCCGAAGATGGGGGTGCATACCCGGCTTACGGACGAGGTCGAAGAATGGAAGATCAAGCGAACCCTGGAAATGGTGCGAGAGATGGGTTCGCCCTGGATCGTCGAATACTTTCCCTGGGCCTACATTCAGCCCGAGCCGGACAGATGGAAGTGGACCCATTCCGACCAGGTCATCCAGCACGCCGATCGCCAGGGACTCACCGTCGTCGCACGGTTGGGCTTCGTGCCGGAATGGGCCCGTCCCAAAGGTACGACGCCTCTCTATCTGGATGAAGAAGAGTTTGAGGCTTTTGGACGGTTTGCCGCCGAGTTCGTCACCCGCTATGCAGAAGAGGTCGACTACGTCATCATCTGGAACGAGCCGAATCTCGCCCTGGAGTGGGGATTTGACGGCGTCGATCCTGCCAAGTATGTGGCGATGTTGAAGGTGGTCTATCCCATGATCAAGGCCGCCAATCCGAACGTCACCGTACTGGCCGGCGCGCTGGCGCCCACCCTGGCGCCTCCGGGCAGCGAATCGGGCATGAACGATCTGGATTACCTCCAGGCCATGTACGATGCCGGCGCGGCGGACTATTTCGACATGTTGGCCATTCATGCCTACGGCTGGCACTTTCCGCCCGACGAGCCGGCGGCCGAGGATGCAGTCAACTACCGGCGCGCCGAGCTGTTACGCGACATCATGGTCGCCAACGGCGATGGCCACAAACAGGCCATGATTACCGAAGGGGGCTGGAACGATCACCCTCGCTGGACGCGGGCCGTGCGCCCCGGCCAGCGGATTGCCTACACGGCCCGGGCCTATGAGATCGCCCAGACGGAATGGCCCTGGATGGAAGCGGTGGCCATGTGGGCCTTCCGCTATCCGTGGGATCAGAAGAGCTATCAAGATTATTTCACCTTCGTGCGAACCGATTTCGAGCCAAAACCCATCTATGACGAACTGCAACGCTATGCCGCAGAAGGCATGTCCGAAGCGATGACGGCCGGCGCAGGGCAAAGCGAGACGGGAGATGGCCTGTCGGCCGATCTGACACGGGGGCTCGAGTAGCCATGGATCGCATGCTACGCGAGCGCCGCTTCTGGATCATCATTGTCGTTGGCGCGGTCCTGGGCATCCTGATTGCCTGGCTCACGGGTTCGGGTCGCGGGCCGGTGGTCATCTTGCCCGGCCAGGATGCGACCTGGCGGACCGTGCAAAGTCGAGGCATCTGGCGGGTAGGTATGGATCCCAGCTTTCCGCCTTTTGAGACGCTGGACGCGGCGGGCCAGCCGGTCGGTTATGATGTGGATTTGGCCCACGCGCTGGCCGCTCATTGGGGCGTCGAGGCGGAAATCGTGGCCATCGGCTTCGACAGCTTGCTCGACGCCCTGCAGACCGGTCAGGTCGATGCGGTGGTGAGCGCCCTGCCCTACGATCCGCGGGAGACCAAGGACTTCCGGTTTTCGTCACCCTACTTCGAGGCGGGCGTTCGGTTGGCAACGCGAACGGAATCAGCCATCCTCGAGGTAGAAGATCTCAACGGACGGACGCTGGCCGTGGAATGGGGCAGCAGCGGCGACATGCTCGGCCGCCAATTGCAGCGCGAGGGTATCGAACTCTCCCTGGCCCAATACCCTACCCCGGAAGAAGTGGTTGGAGCCTTGGTTGAGGGACAGAATGAAGTTGACGCGGCGCTGGTCGACAACGTGACCTTACGCGAAGCCCAGGGCAAAGGCGCACACGTTGTTGCCGTGGGCCCCCCCCTGGAGAGCGCGCCCTATGTCATTGCCTCTCCCTATCGTGCGCCCCAGATGGCCGCGAATATCGAAAGCGCATTGGAAGCGCTAACGGCCAGCGGAAAGCTGGCCGAACTGGAGGCGCGCTGGTTTGGGTCCGCGCCTGCTGAACTGACCGCAAACTCCAACTCCAATTAGGAACGAAACCGGATGGCAACCGAGACCCTGAACAAGCACACGCTCTTCCCCGCCGAAGGGGGTCCGGTACGCATCGGTCTCTGCACGGATACCCATGTGTGGCCCGATGGTCAAGATCACATCGGCAGCGAGGGCAATCTGCTCCTGCTCAGCGAATCGGCCCGTCTACTGGACCGCATGGTGGATGAATTCGCGGCCCACAATCTGAATGCCGTGATTCATCTGGGCGATTTCACGTGTGGCGGCGGCTATTTTTCCATGCCCAGTCAAGAATTCTACGCGGCCGCCGACATGAACCGTAATGCTTTTGACCGATTACCCATGCCGGGCTTCGGCCTGCCCGGCAACCACGACTGCCCCCCCGGTGCAAAGAACCGGCCATGGCGCTACGTCGAGGAGCAATGGGATCTTCTACCGGGCATGGGGCTTACTGTGGACACGCCCTATGCGCGCCTGATCTTGCTCAATGCCCAGGGACACGCGCCGGATCAAATTGTCGAAGCGCTGCCCGATGACCCGATCTACGGCTGGGTAAGCGATGCCGAGCTGGCGCGGTTGGACGAAGCGCTGGCATCGGCCGGGGGGCGCCCGGTGGTAATCTTCGTCCACCAGCTGCTGCGTCCCTGGATCAGCGATCGTCCCTGGCAAGATTTCTATCTCGTCCACAATGCGGAAGCTGTGCTGGACCGTATGGCGTTTCACGGTAGCGTCAGAGCCGTCTTTCAAGGCCATGCGCATATGCTCGACGTGCATGAAAGCACGATCGGTAACGGACGCTGCCACTTCATCGTGACGCCAGCCGTTGTCGAATATCCCCACGGCTGGCTCGAGCTGGCAATCGAGGCTGAACAGCTGCGTTGCCGGCTTCAGCTGCTGCCCGAGCCCGAGCTGAGACACACGACCAAGAATAGCGGTCCGGGTCACGCGTGGCGGGCCGGCAAAGCGGCCTGGCACGACTTCTGCATTGATTTCACCTAGAAAGGATTTTTCCGTGCAACCGGCAAAACCGTTGCTTCCCGAGGAACTCAGCCATCGCAGTGACCCAGCCCAGTTCGACTTCGTCACGACCGATGAATTAACCGAGTTAGACGGCTTTATTGGACAAAAGCGGGCCATTCACGCCATTCAATTCGGCATTCGCATTAATCGGCAAGGCTACAACATCTACGCCCTGGGTCCATCAGGAACGGGCAAGAACACCCTCGTGCGCCGCTATGCCGAAGAGCGCGCCGCTCAAGAACCTCCACCCAGCGATTGGTGTTATGTCAATAATTTTACGGAATCATCCAAGCCCAATGCGCTGGAACTGCCGGCCGGCATGGGCCGCACCTTCAGCGATGACGTCAAGCGCCTGGTTGATGAACTCCAGACTGCACTCTCATCTGCCTTCGAGAGTGAGGAATATCAAGCGCGGCGCCTGGCGCTGGAATCTGAATTCCAGGAACAGCAGCAGGAGAGTCTCAAGGAGCTGCAGGAGCGGGCCAATGAACGGGATCTGGCGCTGTTGCGTACGGCGGGCGGTCTGGTCTTCGCCCCCCTCCAAGACGGTGACGTTATCGAACCGGAGGCGTTCGAAGAGCTGGGTGAGGACGAGAAAAAGCGGATTCAAGCAGAGATTGAAGTCTTGCAGGAACAGCTCCAGAAGATCCTCTACCAGGTACCCCGGTGGGAGCGGGAATTCCGCAAACGGCTGCGCGAGTTGGACCAGGAGGTATCGGGCTTTGTGCTTGACGACCTGCTCGCCGATTTGCTGACCAAATATGTAGAACTACCCGCGGTCGTTGAGTACCTGCATGCGCTCAAGGCGGACGTCATCGAAAACCTGCGCCTCTTTCTGGGCGATGAAGACGGCGATGAACAGAGCGCGGCCATTCGCTCCATGCGCGCCGGCGCGACCGTCCGGCGCTATCAAGTCAATCTCCTCGTCGACTCCAGCGACATGACCGGCGCGCCCGTCATCTATGAGAGCAACCCGTCCTACATGAATCTGGTCGGTCGGGTCGAGCAGATGGCCCAAATGGGCGCGCTTGTCACCGACTTCACCCTCATCAAGCCGGGCGTGCTTCACCGGGCCAATGGCGGTTATCTGATCATCGATGCGCTCAAGGTGTTAACGAACCCTTATGCCTGGGAAGGGCTGAAGCGCGCGCTCCAGTTCCGGGAAGTTCGCATCGAATCGCCGCATGAGATGCTCAGCCTCACCAGCACCATTTCGCTGGAGCCGGAACCGATTCCGCTGAACATCAAGGTGATCATGATGGGCGAACGGCGCATCTATTATCTGCTGGCCGCCTATGACGAAGAATTTAGTGAATTGTTCAAGGTCGCGGCGGACTTCGACGATGAGTTCTTGCGCGATGAAGAAAACAACCGGCTTTATGCCCGGCTGGTGGCAACGATTGTCCAGAGCGAAGGGCTCAAACCGTTTGACGCGCCGGCCGTGGCCCGCGTTATCGACCACAGCGCGCGGCTCGTCAGCGACAAGGAGCGTCTGACCGCCCGCATGCAGAGCATCGTCGATCTGCTGGAAGAGGCCGACTATTGGGCGGGTGAAAGCGGCGCCGAGGTTGTCGGCGCCGAACATATTCAGCAGGCCATCGACGCGCAGATCTACCGCGCCGATCGCATCAGCGAACGCATGGAAGAAGAAATTCTGCGCGAGACCATCCTAATCGATACCGAAGGCGACAAGATCGGCCAGATCAATGGCCTCTCGGTGATTCAGCTGGGCAACTACGCCTTCGGCAAGCCATCACGCATCACGGCGACGGTTCACATGGGCAAGGGTGACGTCGTCAACATCGAGCGGGAAGTCAACATGAGCGGCCCGATCCACGACAAGGGCGTACTCATCCTGTCCAGCTTCCTGCGGACCCGGTACGCCTATGAAAAGCCTATGGCCCTTTCAGCCAGCCTCGTCTTTGAGCAATCTTACGGCGGCGTGGACGGCGACAGTGCGTCCTCGACCGAGCTCTACGCCCTGCTCTCGGCCATTGCCGAAACGCCAATCCGCCAGGGACTGGCCGTCACGGGCTCGGTCAATCAGTTGGGTCAGGTTCAGGCCATCGGCGGCGTGAATGAGAAGATCGAGGGGTTTTTCGATCTGTGCCAAGCCCGCGGTCTGACGGGCTACCAGGGGGTGCTGATTCCGGTTGCGAATGTGAAACACCTCATGCTGCGCGAAGATGTTCGCGCAGCCGTCGAAGCGGGACAGTTTGCCA
>CAYZLP010000099.1:7586-10383 GCA_964478635.1 uncultured Caldilineaceae bacterium | reverse complement strand
GCGAAGGATAGCGGCGGGAGAATCGATAAAGTCTTCGTATGCCCCCACCGTCCGGATGAAGGGTGTAGCTGCCGCAAACCGGCGCCCGGGATGCTGCTGCAGGCGGCAGCGGAGTACGGGCTGAACCTGAGCCACTGCATCTTTATCGGCGATGCCGTCACAGATGCGCTGGCAGCGGAAGCGGCGGGTTGCGCCAGCCTCCTGGTATGCAGTGGCAGACAGGGTGACGATCTACCAGAGTTGGTAGCATCAGCCCGCCAACGAGGAGCGCTTATCGGAATGTCCATTCCGCTCGTGGCCGATATCGTCGAAGCGGTCGCTTGGATCGAGAACGCATTGCAGGGACCCATCGAGCAACATCATGACTGAACAGTTTGATTATTTACCATGTCGTCACCTGGGCCTATTTGATGACGCCAGCGTCATCCGCAGCATGCCCACGCAGAGCCATCGCTGCTATGCCCAGAAACCGCCGGCCAGCATCGATCTGGACTATCAACAGAGCACCTGCCTGACGAGCCGGCATGCGGCCTGTCAATTTTGCCAGGCCGCGGGCGGCGGCGTTACGGCCCAGAATTTTGCAGCTGCCGGTGTCGGCAGTTCCCCGGTGGCCGCGCCCCAACGCGAGTCGGCACGCACGCGCAAACGGCGCCGCAACCTTGGCGTAAGCTCCATCGTCGTCTTCCTGCTGGTCGGCGCCGTGGGATTGCTGCTCTACACCTACGGCATGGATTTTATGCGCCTGCCGGAGTTGACCGACATTCCCATGGTCCAGTTCCAACCGCCGACGCCGGCGGTCACCGATACGCCCTGGCCAAGCCCAACCCCGACCGATGCGCCCACGGCCACCGAAACGCCCGAACCGGCGGCAACCATGCCGACTAGGGAGGATGCGCTCGTCGAGGCGCCCCCGGATGCGCAGATCGCGCCCGGCGGGGATGTCATTCAAATTTCAGACGATGCTGCGGCCGCGGATGCAACCGTGGCGGCCACCTTCACGCCGGTCTTTGAAGATGAGGAGCTGACCATTCGCCCCCGGGCCGGTGAGGCGGGCTGGTGGGCCAGTGAGGACAATCGCCGGAATCACCTGGGGGACTCCTTCCTCTACGCCGGCCAATTTGAGGGGCAGACCTATATTTCCGCGGCCCGGTTCGACTTGAGCCGCGTGGCCCGGGGCGCACCCATTCGCAATGCATCGCTGCGCCTGACCGGTCTGCGCGACGACCGCTTCAATCCCGGGGTTGACGCCAGCTGGACGGTCCAGCTGCTGGCCCAGAGTTCCTTGGAAGAGATGGCCCAGGCCGATTTTCTGACGGCCTACAGCGCACCGGCTTCCATCACCTTTGCGCCCCTGCCGCCGAACGAATTGGGCGTGAAGACGACCAATGAGTGGGCGCTGGACAACAACGCCCTGCGCTGGCTGGAGCAGCAGTTGCTCGATGGAGCCACGGCCGTCACCGTCCGCATCCTGCCCAACGCGGCCGACGCCGACAGTCTCTTTGCCTGGGACAGCGGTCAGGGTCCGGAAACCGAAAACAATCCCCCGGAATTGAGCCTGACGGTGGGTCCGCCGCCACCGACGCCGCCGCCCTTGCCGACCAAACCCTTTATTGTGGCAACGCTGACGCCGGTGCCCGAGAATATTCTGACCGTGGTGGCCATGGCGGGCACGGCGACAACGGTGGCCGAAGCGGTCGGCACTTATACGCCCTTGCCCTATGAGGTCTATACGCCGACACCCACGCCGGAAAACCTGGAAACGGTCCAGGCCAATGCCGTCGCCGAAGGGTTGCCGCCGGTCATTCTCTATACGCCGACGCCCGAAAACGATGCGACGGCCATGGCCCATGCCGAATATGCCACGGCCGTGGCGTTGACCACCGGCACCTTTACGCCGACGCCGGAAGCCTATGTGACGCCGGTGCTGGTCGTTCCTTCACCGCCGGCCGAGAATGTGGCAACTGCGGCCGCGCGGGTAGTAGCTGCGACCGCGGCCGCTGGGGAGCCCGGCTACAGCACACCCACCCCCCTGCCCTATAACGCGGTCTTTGGGCAATTCGTCTATGCGACGCCGGCGGCGGAGAATCGGGAAACGGCCATCGCCATGGTCGCCGAAGCCGAGGCCCGGGCCCAGGTGGAGGGTACGCCCACGCCCCTGCCCTGGAACGCCATTATCATTACCAGGGTGCCGCCGCCGCCGCCCACGCCGATTCCGCTGGTGATCTCGAGCGCAAACTTCACGCCGACGCCGACGGCAACGGCCCTGCCGCCGGACGTCATGCCGGATTTCCTGCGCAACAAGATCGTCTTCAAGTCGAATCGCAGCGGCAGGGAAGACACCTACATCATGGACCCGGCGACGGGCGACGTGAGCCTGATCACCCAGAGTTGGGTGCATCCCCTGGCCCGAGAACAGTTGGGGCTCTCGCCCGACGGCTTGAAGGAAGCCTTTGTGCGCAAAGACAACCGGGGCATTCATCAGATTCACGTGCGCTTCTATGAATACAACTCGGACCGTCAGGTCACGGGCATGAGCAAGATGGCCTATGACCCGGCCTGGTCGCCCCGGGGTGATCGTATCGCCTTCGTCAGCCTGGAAAGCGGCAACGACGAGATCTATCTGGTCGATGAGGAAGGGAACAACCTGGTCCAGTTGACCAGAAATGAATGGGAATGGGACAAGCACCCGGCCTGGTCGCCCGACGGTTCTCAGATCGTCTTCTTCTCCAATCGCGAGACGGGCCGGCGCCAGATCTGGGTGATGAATGCGGACGGGTCCAACCCGCGCAACATGAGC
>CAYZLP010000099.1:0-7486 GCA_964478635.1 uncultured Caldilineaceae bacterium | reverse complement strand
GGGTCAAGCTACTGGTTTGTCAGCCAGCAGCCGGAGCGCTACACCTCCCGGGCGTCCGTCATGGTGGGCGGCTCGATTTCGGATCCGAATCCGGACTCGTATCAAGTCTATCTGGCCCAACAGTTGGCCAACACCTATGCCGATCTGATCAAACGCGCCGTGGTCCGGGAAGGCGCCATGGAGTCTTTGGGACTGACCTGGCTGCCGCCCTACGAAGCGCGCATCGTGCCCAACACCCAGCTCATGGAAGTGACGGTAACGGATACCGACCCCGGCCGGGCCCAAGCGGTGGCCGCGGAACTGGTGCGCCAGTTGATCCGGGTCAGCCCGGCCGGCAACCAGGAACAGGGACGCCAGGAGTTTATCAATCGCGAATTGGATGAGCTGCAGTTGAACATCGAAGCGACCAAGGCGGAAATTACAGCGCGTCAGGAAGAGCTGGCGACGCTCTTCAGCGCCCGTCAGATCGCCGACACGGAGAATCAGATCGCGGCCCTGCAGAACAAGCTGGCCACCCTTCAGACCAACTATACCAACCTGCTCTCTACGACCCAGGAAGGCGCGATCAATGCCATCAATGTGGTCGAAGAGGCGCGGCCCGGCACGCCCGTCAACAATAATCTGTGGATCAATGTCCTCCTGGCCGCGGCCGTCGGTCTGGTGCTGGCCGCAGGGGGCGCCTACTTGATGGAATATCTGGACGACTCGGTGAAGAACCCGGACGACGTGCGCAAGCACCTCGACGGCGCGAACACGATCGGGGCGGTTCCGCTGGTCACCAAAGGCGATTTGAGCAACGGTGAACTGATCATGCTGGAGCGCGGCCACGCGCCGGCCGCCGAAGCCTTCCGCATCTTGCGCACCAATCTGCAGTTTTCGGCCGTGGCCCATACCCTGGACCGATTGCTGGTCACCAGCGCATCCCCGGGTGAAGGCAAATCATTCGTCACGGCCAATCTAGCCGTGGCCGCGGCCCAGGGCGGCAAGCGAGTGGTGGTCATCGATGCGGACATGCACCGACCTCGCCAGCACAAGGTCTGGAAGCTGGCCAACAACATGGGGCTCTCCACGGCGCTGTTGGGCGATCCGACCCGGGCCGAGCAATTTCTCCAGGCGACGGAGCTGCCCAATCTCCACATCATGACGACCGGGCCCTTGCCGCCCAATCCGGCCGAGCTGCTGGGCTCGGAGCGCATGCGCCTGCTGTTGGAAACGCTGAACGAACAGTATGACATGGTCTTCATCGACAGCCCGCCCACGACGGCCGTGGCCGATACCGCCGTGGCCTCCAAATTGGTGGATGGCGTGCTGCTGGTTGTGAATACGGGCAAGACGAGCCGGGAGATGGCCCGACGCGCCCTCAATACGCTTTCTCAGGTGAACGCCTACGTGGCGGGCATCGTACTCAACCGCATGCCGACCCGGGGCTCCAGCTACTACTATTACTATCACTACAACTATAGCTACTACCGCCAATATTACCGGCGGGACGACGACATTGATGCCCGTGCCGTCCAGACGGCGGCGGTCAATCCGCTGCTGCAGCAATCCTCCAGCCGGCCGGCGAACGGCAACGGCACGGCGGGCCACGAACGGGCTGAAAACGGCTATCAAACCAATGGCAGCGGCGAGTACGCGCAGCAAGAAGAGCGTATCTGATCGAAGAATATGTCACACTCATTTATCACTATGTCGCTCGCCGTTGACGCTTTGGGACGGCCCAAAGCCACCCCGGAAGCGAGCCGGACCGGAGTGCTGGAGCGGACCGTGATCGGCGCCCTCCGGGGAAAACCGATTGCCCCCCATCAGCGGCCGGCGGAGCCGGTCGATGGGGACGCGCTGGTCGAATATGCCGTCCGGGAAGGTATTGGCCCGGCCCTGTTCAAGGCGCCCCAGATCGAGCCGCTGCCCCGGGCATCGCTGCACAAGCTGTACGCAGCCACCGGTCTGCGCAATGAGATCATGCTGGCCGAATTGGGGCGCCTGCTGGAGCTGCTTGCCGCGGCGGCCATCGATGTTGTCGTACTCAAGGGCGCGGCCCTCATCGGCCTGCTCTACCGGGACAGTGCGCTGCGCCCCATGACGGATATCGACCTGCTGGTACGGCCTGACCAAGTGGAGGCTGCCGCCACACTGCTCCGTGCGGAGGGGTATCGCAGCGAGGGAGCCGCACAGGAAATCGGCCAGATCTTGGCCTACGAAAATGAGCTCCTGTTGACCAAGCAGACCGCACTGCCGGCTTTGCTGCCCGAGTTCGTCGTCGAGCTGCACTGGCATCTCTTTGATTCTCCCCACCATCAGCATGCCATTGACCTGGCCTGGTTCTGGGAGGAACGAACGGAGATTGCAGTCGACGATCGGTCCATTCCCGTGCTGGCGCCGTCGGCCCAACTGATCCACCTGGCCGGTCACCTGGCCCTACATCATCAGCACCGGGGCCTGCTCTGGCAATACGATATCTACCGTCTGCTGCTGGAGTGGGGTCCGGCCCTGGACTGGCCGGAGATCCTGGAGCAAGCCCGGGCCTGTGAGCTGATCGGGCCCCTGCGCGACGTCCTGTCCGATCTGGCGGCGCGCTGGCGGGCGCCGGTTCCGCCGACCGTGCTGACGCAGTTGGCCGCCATGGAGGATTCGCCCCGGGCTATGGCCATTTACGCGAGCATGACCCGGGGCGAGCGCTCCTCAACCCAGCGGCTATGGACCGATCTGGCCGGCCTGCCCACCTGGCGCGCGCGCGTGCGCTTTGCGTGGCGCAATATCGTTCCCCCGCCGGCCTACATGCAGGAGCGATATGGCCTGCGCCATGGGTGGCAGCTGCTGCCGGCTTATGGATACCGGTGGTGGTTGGGAATTGTGGGCACAGTGAAGGGGAGAAATTGACGATTGACAATTGACGATTGACAATTGACGATTCTTCAATGGGAAGACTTGGGTGATTGGAGGCGCTATGGGAAATGATGGCTTGATGCAGGTGCGGGTAGCGGTGCCGGAGGATGTGCTCTTTCGGGAGCTGGAAGGAGAAGCAGTGTTGCTGAACCTCTCCAGCGAACAATATTTCGGCCTGGATGCCGTCGGGACAACGATGTGGCATGCGCTGACTGCCGGCGGAACGGTCGATGACGCCTGCCGATCCCTGCTGGAGATTTACGATGTGTCCGATGACGAACTGCGCACCGACGTCCAGGCGTTTGTAGGGGAGCTTGCCGAAGCCGGGCTGGTTGCGCTGCAGGAGTCCGGTGATGCCGGATAGGCGCCCGGTTCTGGCCAAAGCCAGAAGGTATCTGGCCAAGGCCGGAACCCTTCACTGGCCGCTTCTGATCGTGGCGCTGGCGACGCTGCCGCTCGTCAACTTCGGCCTGAAGTTGGTGGGTTACGCACGTCTGGAACGCTGGCTGGCGACGACCAGCCCGACGCCACGACGTTCCCGACCGGAGGCCAAGGCCGAGCGCGTGCTCGACCGCACGGCCGACGCCGTGGATGTAGCGGCGCGGCGCGGCGCGATATACGGCACCTGTCTGAGCCGTTCGCTGACGCTGTGGTGGCTCCTGCGCTGGCAGGGCGTTTCCACCACGCTGAATATTGGCGTGCGCCGTGCGACCGGCATATTTGAAGCCCACGCCTGGCTTGAGCATGCGGGTCGGGTCATCAACGATCGGTCCGATATCGGCCGGGAATTTACGCCCTTTGATCCTGAAGCCTTGGCCATTCGCACGCGCGCAGAAGCCACAGGTCAGCACAAATAGACCGGGACGGCACGGGCGCTGCCCTGAAAATAGACCGCGGATTGAGCGGAGCCGGCGGATTCCCGCTGATTGATCTAAATCGTTACATCCGCAGATAATTCCATGAGTGATTCTCTGACCTTGCTTCAAAAGAAGATCCGCGGTGGGCTGCGCCAAGGACCCTACCTCGTCCGGGCCCTGAACCTGGTCATGCAGGCAGCCCGGGGATGGACCGTAGCCTGGATAACGATCCTGGTCATTCAGGGTCTCCTGCCGGTCGCAACCGTCTACCTGACCCGCGCGCTGGTCGATCAGCTCGTGGCCGTGGTGGGCGAGAACGCGCGCGGCGCAGTCGTCTGGGCAACCCTGCAGCCGGTCATTGTCCTGGTCCTGGCTTTTGCGGCCGTCCTGGTAACGGGCGAAGTGCTGCGCGCCGCGCTGAGCTACGTGCGGACGGTCCAGGCCGAAGCGGTGCGGGACTATATTGCCGATCTCGTGCAGAGCCAGTCGACGCGCGTCGACATCGCCTTCTACGATTCGCCCGCCTACTTCGACCAGCTGCACCGGGCCCGCTACGAAGCGCTGCAGCGGCCGACCGCGCTGCTGGAGAACCTGGGCAGCCTGCTCCAGAATGGGCTCACGCTGGCGGCCATGGCGTTGGTGCTGATTCCCTATGGCTGGTGGCTGCCGGTGGCGCTGATTCTCAGCAGCTTGCCGGCCTTCTACGTGGTATTGGAGCAGCGTCTGGCCCTGCACCGTTGGCGCATGCGTACGACCGAACGGGAGCGGCGGGCAGACTACTATTTCTGGCTTCTTACCGGACGGGAAAATGCGGCCGAAATCCGCCTCTTCGATTTGGGCGACCACTTCCGGGATCGGTACGGTAAACTGCGTGCGCAGCTGCGGCACGAGCGAGCCGACCTGGCCCGGCGGCAGACCCTGGGCGAACTGGCAGCAGGCGCCACCGCCCTGCTGGTGACGGCCGGCGCCATGTTGTGGATGATCCGACAGGCGATGCGCGGACTGGCGACCCTGGGCGATGTGGCCCTGTTCTATCAGGCCTTCAGCCAGGGCCAGCGCCTGGTGCGCACGCTCCTGGACAACATGGGCGAGATTTACACCAACAGCCTTTTCTTGAGCGATCTCTTCGCGTTTTTGGCCCTGGAGCCCACTGTGGACGATCCGCCGGCGCCGCTGGCCGTGCCCCGGGCAGAGCCATACGGCTTTCGGCTGGAGGGCGTTACCTTTCGCTACCCGGGCAGTATGCGCACGGCCCTCCATAATTTCTCACTGACCCTGGCGGGCGGGCGGACAACGGCCATTGTCGGCATGAATGGTGCGGGGAAAAGCACGCTGGCCAAGCTGCTCTGCCGTTTCTACGATCCCGATGAAGGTCGCATTTCGCTCAACGGCGTCGATCTGCGCGACTTCTCCCTCGCCGAGCTCCACCGGCAGATCACGGTGCTCTTTCAGCAGCCGGTCGAATACAATGCCACTGCGGCGGAGAATATCGAACTGGGCGATTTGCGTCGCCCGGTCAGCCGCGAGGAGATCGAGACGGCGGCCCATGCCGCAAGCGCGGATGACCCCATCGAACGCCTGCCCCAAGGGTACGACACCTTGCTGGGCAAATGGTTTGTGGATGGCAGCGATCTGAGCGTCGGCGAATGGCAACGGGTTGCGTTGGCCCGGGCCTATTTGCGCCGCGCGCCGGTCATCATCCTGGACGAACCGACCAGCGCCATGGATCCCTGGGCCGAAGCCGATTGGCTGACCCGGTTCCAGCGCTTGGCCCAGGGGAAAACAGCCCTGATCATCACCCATCGCTTCACGACCGCGCGCTACGCCGACATCATCCACGTCATGGACGGCGGCCGCATTGTGGAGTCCGGTACGCATGAGGAACTGCTGGCCCAGGACGGGCGCTATGCCCAATCGTGGCGCACCCAAATGCGGCATCGGGAGACGGCGATAGTGGAGGTGCCTCCGAACGGTTGGGGTGATTCAGTCTCGGGGCAAGGAAGAGATGCTTCGCTAGACCGGGTTGACGGAAACGGTACGGGACAGACCCGCTCAGCATGACAGAAGTGCCCCCAGGATGAAATGCAGCGGAACGGTTTTGCGTGTTGACATTTTTTTTGACCTGCCGGATAATAATTATGTTGCACTATCCATTCGATGCAACGAGTAAGATGCTGGAACCATCGTCCTCATACATCGCTTCAAACACAATCCAGCAACAACCAATAATTCAACATTGAGTTGAGCCGGACGGAGCGCAGCGGCTATCTTCAGCCTTACGCTCCCGCCGTCGTGTTTTGCATTGCGGTCCTCCCCCGTTGCCGCAGTACTTAATGCACTTCGTAAGACTCGCGTGCTAACTTGAGACCAGGCTAGGCAGCAGTGATGCGCGATATCATGGTTGAATTTCCTATCGCTTTCTTCAGAAGCGAAACCAGCCTCCGTCGGCGCGCGGAATGAGGGAAGGCGTCTGTATTTTAATGCTATGTTGATGGTTCCCGGTGTCGATTCAATGGAAACGCGGTACTCTCGGCCTAGCATAGCCGATCTTGAATAGTCGTTTCTCGGCTCACAGCAGTACGAACCAGAGAGGACCAAAGACGCATGAAAGAATACATCATTATCAACAATGCAGTTTCCCCCGAATCGGACATTTTGCTGACCACGCTGGCCAAAGCCGGCTGGCTGGTCGGTGCGGCAACTTCGGCCGACGGGTTGCGCCAGCAGATTGGCCGCTACGGTCCTCCGGCGGTCGTCATCTACCATGCCGATCAGCTGCAACCGGCCGATCATGTGATTTTCAATGAGCTAAAGCGGCGGGGCAACACCCGCTTCCTCTCGATTCTTTCGTCCGACGTCGAAAGCATTGGGCAGGAGGACGGTTGGGCCCGGGGGGACGATGCGCTTTCACAACCGGTTACAGAGACCGACCTCATCAGCCGGGTGCATAGGCTGCTTGCCGAGCCGAGACCGGCAGCGGATGCGGATGCCGCCGGGTTGACCGACAAGCGGGAGAAGCCTGTGAATCTCGTGATCGATCTGCAGGCGCACCGGGCGGCCGACTATGAGTGGCTCTATGAGCTCTCGCCCATCGAACAGAAAATTCTGCGCGCGGTCGAGACGCCCCGGAGTTCGAATGCGGCCGAGAGCCACGTTGCCTACGCGGTGACGGTGGATGCAGCCCGGCCCAAGACCTACGTCGTTTGCCTTGCCTGCCGCCTACTGCCGGCATAGGCTGTTGCGATTCAGGGATAGAAGGAGCAGCCCCGAAACCACAGATCATCGGGTCAAGTGGACCATACCCGTTGCGCAGCCCACGATGGCGCCGGCGGCGGGCATTTTCAGACAGTTCCCTCGACGTCTAGCCGGCATGCCCGGAAAGGCGCCGTTTCTTTTTTGGCGATTCAGGCGTAACCAGCCCAGTTGTCACTGCGTCTTGTTTGAGGCGGGTGTGAATGGGGCGAGTTATCGGGTGGGAAATGGGGATTGACATTTTGCAGCGCGCGTCAGACAATAGAGGACAAACTGGGTCCAACCACTACACCATCGCGTACCTTTCGGCGTACGCGCCCTGGCCGACATCAGGCGCGTCATTACCTGATGAAAACGGCAGGTAGCGTTGCGCCGGAATTCCATCACTGCTCGCCAGGACAACGCCCCTCAGCTCCGCTCCCACCCGTCCTAATCGGGCTCGCTGCTCACACCCGGTAGTCAGTTACATTAGTTCACGATTTGGTGAAAGA
>CAYZLP010000098.1:0-10390 GCA_964478635.1 uncultured Caldilineaceae bacterium | reverse complement strand
ATCTGGATGGACCGCCAGAAGCTGAGCAGCGCCTTCTTCAGCGGGCAGATCAAGACCAAGGGCAACGTCTTCAAGGCAGTACGCAAGCTTGAAAATCTCTTCCGGGAGGCGGAACAGCGCTATCCGGCCATTGTCGAGAAATACGGGTTGGAGCCCGTATAACTGCCAGATGATGCAGAATGTCACGCGCAAAGCCGCTTTGACACCCATCAGAACAAACGTTATAATTCGGCCCACCGCCCCAATGAAACGCTGTGTTGGACAGGGAACCGGACCCAAATGACCGCGATTGACGAGATCAAGCAGCGGATCGACATTGTCGAGTTCATCTCCCGCTACACGCCGCTGCAGCGAGCCGGCAGTCGCTACAAAGGGCTCTGCCCGTTTCATAACGAGCGTACACCCAGCTTTATTGTCTCGCCGGATCGGGGAACGTGGCACTGTTTCGGCGCATGCGGTACCGGCGGCGACATCTTTGAGTTCCTCATGCGGAAGGAAAACCTGACCTTCTATGAGGCGCTGGAGACGCTGGCCCGGGAAACCGGCGTGGAGCTGACGGGACCGGAGGACGATCCCGCACGACGCCAGCGCAGCAGCATCGTCGCCATCAACGGGGCAGCCGCAGCCTATTTTCAGGAGGTCTTGCGCCACCATCCGGCAGCCGCCGGTGCCCGGCAGTATCTGGAACGTAGGCGGATCGACCAGGCAGCGGCGGAACGCTTTGGCATCGGCTTTGCGTTGGATAGTTGGGACGGGCTACGCAATCATCTCATCCATCTCGGCTTTCGCCCGGACGAACTCTTGACGGCGGGCGTAATCAAGGAAAACGCCGACCAGACCAGCACCTATGACGTCTTCCGCAACCGGATCGTCATTCCCATCCGCGATATCAGAGAGCGGATCATTGGCTTCGGCGGTCGCGTGCTGGATGATGCGGTGCCGAAATATCTGAATACGCCGGAGACGGCGCTCTTCCACAAATCCAACGTTGTCTACGGCATCGATCTGGCGCAGCAGGCCATTCGGGAAGCGGATAAGGTTGTCATCGTCGAAGGGTACATGGACGTCATTGCGGCCCACCAACACGGCTTCGCCAATGTTGTGGCCTGCATGGGCACTGCCCTGACGAGCGAACAGCTGCAGCAGCTGCAGCGGTACACCGACAACTTCGTCCTGGCCCTAGACGCCGATGCAGCCGGCCAGCAGGCGACCATGCGGGGGCTGAACCAGGCCAGAGAGGCGCTGAAGCGTCAGGCCCGCCTGCGGCCCACGGCCCGGGGCCTTGCCTTTGAACAGCGTCTGACGGCAAATCTCCAGATTGTCTCCATGCCCGAGGGTCGGGATCCGGATGACGTGATTCGTCAGGATCCGGCGGCCTGGGCGGAGTTGGTAGAAAATGCCCGGCCGCTGGTCGATTTCTTTTTCCAGATTGCAGCCGATCGGTTTGACCTGGCAAGTGGGCCCGGCAAGGGCACGGCCGTCAGCGCGCTCGCTCCCCTCATTGCGGAACTGAGCGACGACATTGAGCGGGAACACTATATCCGCCAACTCAGTCAGCTGGTCGGCATCAGCCTGGAACGCATTGAGGATCGGGTCCGGGCCGCCGTCCGCACCGAGCAGGTTAAGCAGCGCCACCGGCAGGAACGGCTTGAGCCGCCCGCTACCCGGGACGTGGCCGCAGCCCGCAACGGGAGCAGTCGCAGCGGTCCGGAAAACCTGACCCGGGAAAATTTCACGCAAGAGGATCATCTACTTGCACTGTTGTTGAACTCCCCCGAACTGCTCATCTGGATGGCCCAAACCTGTGACCGGCTGGAGATTCAAGTGGTGCACATGGACGATTTCAAGCGCACCGAGAATCGTGAGATCTACCGAACCCTCCGCCAGCACGTCGTTGGTGACGAGCCCTGGGACAGCGCCCTCTTTCAAGACGAGCTGGCCGAACAGCTTCACGGCCACTTCGGGCACATGATGGCCTACGGAGCCAAGCATCCGCAGCTAAACGCCGTCGTTGTCCAGGAGGATGCCGTCAAGACATTGTTGAAGGTACGGATTGGACATCTGAAGAACAAGACGCGCGAGGTTTCGGAGCTCCAACGGGAAATGCAGCAGGCTGAAGGACCGTCTGCCGCGAAGGAGTTGGCCAATGTCAACAACCAGACCATTCGCGATTTGTCGCATCTGGAACGTCTTTTGAAGCACCTTCCGGAATTCCTGTACGAGAAGGATCGACGTAATTCGGGAGTTCGCATACGTTAGCCGCAAGGCAAAAAGGGAGATCGATGGCAAGGCGCCGCCGGAACACTGCCAATTCGGCAGACCAAAATGAAATATCGCCCCTGCCGCGACGCGGTGGGGGCAGCACCAGCGAACTGGATGAGTATATTCACCTCGGAGAGGAAAACGAAGACAACGAAGAAGATCTCTTCGATGACATTCCCGACGAGGAAGAAGAGAGCGAAGACGACACCACGCCTATCCCGCGCATCGAACGCGATGAGAAGCTGGAAGAAGAGGTCGAGCTCGAACGCAGCGTGCCCATCGAGAAGCTGATCGAAGACGTGCCCGAATTGGGCCAGAGTCTCGATCCGGTGCGCCTCTTCCTGCGCGACATCGGGCGCCATCCGCTGCTCACGGCCGAGCAGGAGATGGAGCTGGCCCAGAAGATCCGCGATGGGGTCGAGGCCCAGGCCCGGCTGGATGAAGCTGCAGAAAACGGCAAAGAGCTGGATCCGGACCTGCGCGACGAACTGGAGCTGAACATTATTCGGGGCAAGAATGCCCACGATGTTCTGGCCCAGAGTAATCTGCGCCTGGTGGTCAGCGTAGCCAAGCGCTACATCGGCCGGGGCTTGAGCTTCCTGGATCTCATTCAAGAAGGCAACCTGGGCCTCCTGCGCGCAGTGGACAAGTTCGATCACACGCTGGGCTATAAGTTCAGCACCTATGCCACCTGGTGGATCCGCCAAGCCATCAGCCGCGCCATCGCGGACCAGGCGCGGACCATCCGCATCCCCGTACACATGCACGAGACCATCAACCGCCAGCGCCGCACCCAGCGCCAGCTCCAGCAGGAGCTGGGCCGGGAGCCCACGGCCGAAGAGCTCGCGCTGGAGATGGACTTCCTGGAACCGGAAGATGGCCGGGCCGTGCGGGACGCTATGGAAAGCGAGCGTCCCTTGGAGCCGGAACTCGCGCGCAAGCTGGAGCGCGCCTCGGCCAAGGTACGACGCATTCAGCGCCTGAGCCGGGAGCCCCTCAGTCTGGATACGCCTGTGGGCAACGAAGAAAACAGCTATCTGGGCGATTTCATCGAAGACGACAGCCTGCCAGGCCCGGTCGATTCGGCCAGCCGGCGGCTGCTCAAGGAGCAGATGGGCGAAATTTTGGACGCCCTCAACGAACGGGAGCGCAAGGTGCTGATCATGCGCTTCGGCCTGGAAGACGGCACGACCCGCACCCTGGAGGACGTGGGCAAGGAGTTCAACGTCACCCGGGAGCGAGTCCGTCAGATCGAGGCCAAAGCCCTGCGCAAGCTGCGCCACCCCCTACGCAGTCGGAAGCTGCGCGATTATCTGGGGTAGTGGGGTTGTGGGGCGGCAGGGTTGTGGGGCAGTAGGGTTGTGGGGGAGAAAAGTAGCGGGTCAACCCACCAACCATTGGAGTCGACCGCGGTTTGGCGAAGAAATTGGTCGGCCTATCGTGTCTTGTTCATTCGTATTCCAGGTCGCCGAAATTTGACAGTCCGGGTCGTCCTTCGTATAATGCTTTGGTCATTGGACAGTCCTCGGTAGCTCAATCGGCAGAGCATCCGGCTGTTAACCGGACGGTTGTTGGTTCGAGTCCAACCCGGGGAGCCACTGAACCCGGTTCCTATCTTTTTTCGGATAGGAACCGGGTTTTCTTTTTCAGTTTTTCTTCAGACGCTCATTCACGATTCGGCGCTCAGTCCGGAAATGCCTCGGGCGCCACTTCCATGGACAGGCCTTCTGTATTGCCCACAAACTGGGAAAGCCAGATCATGCCCAGCACAAAAGCAATGATCTCAAGCCCCACGGTGTTGACCCAACCGAAGGCGGATGAGATGAGGGTGCCAACCAGGATAGCCAGCACAGACCAAGACATGACGTGAAACTCGCGCGGAAAGCCGGGCACAGTCCACCGCCCGGATAGCATGAGCGCGCCAAAGACTGCGGCCAGCGAGTAGGCCGACAGATTGTGCATGATGGAACTGAAGGGCGTGTAGTTAGATTTAAATAGACCGACCAACATCACGGCGATGGCCAGCCAAATCAGACCAAATCGGATCCAGCGAACCCAGCGCTCGGTCGCGATGCCGTAATCTGCCAGGATCCGAAAGTCGCTCATAAAATACTGGAGCCAGACCAGAAGCAAAATCCCGGCGAAGATCAGGGTGAAATTGAAAATGAAGTTCACGTTGGATTCCATCTTCCCCAGGTAACTGAAGGAAACCTGCCACCACAGGGGATCGTCGATGCGGGTGACCGTGAAATACATTCCCATGGCCACGATCACGACAATCAGCGTTAGGAGACGACCGGTCCGTACCTGGATCGAGTCGTTCGCTACCCAGTAGGCAAAGGCAGCTGAAACGCCGCCGGCCGCCATGGCCGCCTGGAGCGCAGCGAGTTCCAGAAACTGAAATGCATCTTCGACTAGCGTCAGAAGTGCGGCCCCTACAGCGGCCGTGAAGAGCATATAGGCCAGCGCGACCGGCACGACGGCCATTCCCCACTTTCGCTGGCGTTCGGGGCCCACCCGCGCGTTCCAGGCGTCCACTCCCAGAACAAAGCCCCACGCGGCCAGAACAAACGAGATGGGCAGCATGGCAAAAAACGCGATAACACCGAATGAGCGTATGTCCTCCAACATTGGAATGGGATTGCGGCCCAGATTGAGCACCAGTACCAGGGCGGTCACGACGATGCCCGTAGCAATGGCAAAACGCGTCGCCATCCGGCTTGCGAACTGGGCAATCGATTCCTGGTGATCCTCCAATGCGTGCGGCAGCGGCACGGTTGTCATAACAGATTTCGTCCTTCTTTTTGAGATCCTCTCGCCGAGTCTGCACCTCTCCTGAAAGGTAACCATTGAGCCATCGGTCCGACAAAACGCCGATTGAGAGAACCATGAATCACGGCTTGACGGCTTCATGCCATGGGGCATGTCAACCGGGAGTATAGGCGGCATCCGAGCATTTCCAAAAATCCGGTCATGCTTCCGCATGGAGGAGATGGTGGGCTGGTTGGCAGCAGTGAACCTTCATGCAAACCGATCCGCTGCGGCTGTAGACACTCTGTTGCCGGTGACCTGTCAAACTCCACCTGACTGCAGGGTGCGTTGGCGAAAGGAACAACCCCGATGAACCTCGCACACATTGTCGTCTTGCTGATCTTGGTCATCTGGCTGGATTCGCGGCTCCGCTGGTGCTGAGGTCACCGGACGCGGCGGCCAACACTCTATGACCCGCCGGTGCAAAACAAATATCCGTCGCGTGTAGGGTTGCGTCCCGGGCGACGACGGCAGGTGGAATTCGCGCGCTCCGACGTAGGGCGTCCTACGGTAAGGTCGGACGGCCTATGGCAGAGTACGGCTATATACAGGTTGGATGCTGCAAATGGCGCAGGGCCCGTCCTGGCCCGGATCCGACTATCGAAAGCCTGACGTGACAGCGCGGATTGCCATCGCAAACGAGCATATTCCCTCAGTCCATGTGGAGAGATGACCGTGATCAAATTACCGAATGCCCGACTCCAACTCTTTGTGTTGACCGTTCTCGCGGCCCTGCTGATGCTGGCCGCGTGCACGTCAGCCGAGCTTGCTTCGCCCGCCAATGTTGCAGTGCCGGAAGTCGGTGCGGCCACGGGGAACGGTGCACCCCAATCCACCGCACCGGCAAATGAGACTGCTTCAACAGCCGTCAGTCTCGCCGGCGAGTCCGCACTGATGAACGCCAACTACGCGTATGATGATGAGGCCACCTTCATCGATCTCGAACTGTTGCCCGCGGAAGAGCCGCCTTTCAGCACCGGCGGATGGGAGACAGACTTCACGCGCCGCGTGGTGGCCTGGGACGAAATCCTCTCCGGCGGGCCGCCCAAGGACGGCATTCCGGCCGTGGACGATCCAACGTTCGAGACGGTGGATGAAGCCGGGGCGTGGCTCTCCGAGCGCGATCCCGTCATCGTCTTTGCCAATAACGGTGAGGTGAAGGCCTATCCCCTGGCCATCCTCATGTGGCACGAAATTGTCAACGACGAAGTGGGCGGCCTGCCCGTGACGGTCACCTTCTGCCCCCTCTGCAATGCCAGCATCGTCTTCGCCAGCCAGCTAGACGATCGGATCCTGGACTTCGGTACCACGGGCCGCTTGCGCAACAGCGATCTGATCATGTATGACCGCCAGACCGAAACCTGGTGGCAGCAGTTCACGGGCCAAGCCATTGTCGGCGAGCATGTGGGTCGCCAGCTCAATTTCCTGCCCAGCCGCGTGATCAGCTTCGCCGACTACGCCGAGCGCTTCCCGGATGGCGCCGTGCTGGCCCGCCCCAGCTTCCCCCGGGAGTATGGCCGCAATCCGTACACCAACTACGACAGCCGCCAGCCCTTCCTCTTCACGGGCGAAATCGACGAACGCCTGCGCGCCACGGAGCGAGTGGTCGGTCTTGAAATCGACGGCGATGTGGTGGCCTATCCGTTCAGCACGGCCGCGGCCGAAGGCGCCATCAACGACCGGGTCGGCGACGTCCCTATCGTCATCTTCCACAAGGCCGGCACGGCCAGCGCATTGGACAGCGGCGAGATCGCAGCAGGACGGGACATCGGCAGCGCTGCCGTCTTCGACCGCCGCATCGACCAGCAGACCTTAGAATCTGTCCGAAAATTCCCTGTGGCAAACGCTCCGGCTGGAGAAGAATCGGGACTCACAACCGAATTTTCGGATAGGCTCTTAACCTTCAGCCCCAATGCCGACGGCACCTTCCGCGATGCCGAAACGGGCAGCACCTGGAATATCCTGGGCGAAGCTGTCGCCGGCGAAATGGCGGGAGCACACCTCGATCCGGTCCTCGCCTTTGACCACTTCTGGTTCGCCTGGCAGGCGTTTTATCCGGAGACGAAGTTGTTTGCGATAGAGTGAGAGAGTGAGAGAGTGAGAGGTTGGAGATTGGGAGATTCGAAGAGCATCAATCTCCCCTCTCCCTTCCCCTCACTGCCAGCACGTTCCCGTCAAATCCACTTCGTTCATATTGAGGGCGGTGGTACCGGTTGCGTCGAGGGTGATGCGGTAGCGGCGCCAGGGGATGAGGAAGTACGTGTAGCCCCGGAGGCAGACCTGGCTGATGGCGAGTTCTTCCTGGCTGGCGATGACGGGATCACCCTCACCCGCGGACGTAACGCGGATGTCTTCAATGGCCAGTCGCTGGACCCAGGGGCCGGTGATCCGGTAGGTGAACTCTGCCGAGCGCCGGGCGTTGTTGGCCAGGCGCAACTCTTCGCCGGCCGTGGTCACCTGGGGCAAGGGGAGGAAGCGGGGCAAAAAGGCCCAGGGCAAGATGACGATTAGCAGCACAAACAGCATGCGCAGACGGAACGGCCGCCGCCACCACTGAAAACCGACGGCCAGGACGGTGATGATGAGGCTCGCGCCCAAGACCAACAGCCAGAGCAAGAGCCAGTTAAGGACGAAATCGACCGGCGCAATCTCGCGCATGCCTGCGAGGCTGATCAGCGCCACCGGGAGCGGATAGCCGCTGCGCCCCGGGCAGCCGTCGGAGCAGCCGGCGATGTGAGGCGGCAGCACAAAGAGATAGAGGCTGGCAATCGAGAGGACCAGGGCGAGCAGCAGTGTGCCCGCCACAATCCGAAACCAGTATCGTGTCTGCTGGCGCCACCAGATGATTAGCAGCGCGATCAGCAGCAGCCCTAACATGCCTACCAGCAAATCGAGCCAGTCGGCGAAATTCGCCCAACCGGCCGGCAGAGACGGCAACTCAAAAGGCAACATGAGATCAATGCGCTCCCGGCCCCATGATCAGGGCAGCCAGCAAACCAGCGCATGGGCGAGCTGGGTGGGCAGGCGATAGAGGGCTGTCGGCGCGGCCGCATCTTCCCATACGACCAGTTCCAGAGTCTCGGCGTCATCGGCGCCGATAATGGCCACTGTTGCCCCGCCTTCTCGGCAGCCCGCATGGTCGAGCACCCGCTTCCCTTCGGGAAGGACGTAGCGCTCGGCCACATCTTCCGCCAACCGCAGCCGGGTAAGGGCAAAGGGATCCGGCGCGAGGGAGTCGTCGGCGGCAAAGCGGCTGCGGGCCAGGACGAGCCGCCCATTGCCCTGCCAAGCGGCATCCGGCGCAAGATACTCAAATTGGTTTTCGGCCCGGTAGACCGCCCGGTTGGTCCCCGCACCCCGACCGGACAGGTTCAAGACGCGGGCAGTGTTGGCGGGCCGCACCGCGCCGCCGGTCAGGCTCGGCACCGTGGCATCGTAGTCAAAAAAAGCAACCTGATCCAGGGCCGGGCTGACAACCAACGGCCCGCGGTAGCGGTTGGCGGCAAGTTGCGGCAGGGCAAGACCGCTGACGGCGCCGGCGCCCGTGTCGTCAAACTGCACGTTGACCCGATAGACGCCCTGATTCGACGCCTGGAGAGCCTTGTCGACGGTGTCCAGAAGCAGAGACACGCCGGCAATCTCACCGCTCTCGCCGGGCGCGAAGTCGGGTTGGGCGGCCAGCAGGAGCGGCGTCAGGGATGCGTCGCCGCGACCCAGAACCTCACCCGTCGCTTGGAGACGCAGTCGGATCGCGTTGCGCACAGGATCATAGTGCCAGAGCTGCCACTGATCCAGATCGGCCTGGGGCGTCTCAATCCACCAGAGCCCGCCGAAAGCATCGCCGGCGATACCCTGCAAATCATGAAAGGGCTGGGCCCCGATCCGGATCCCCGTGCCGTCCAGACGGACCCAAGTGAAGTATCCGGGCGCATGGGGTTCGGGGGGCGTTTCCAGGAGCAGACCGGCTCTGTCATCCCCGCTCACCCAGCGCGCGGTCGTTTCCTCGGCCCAGAGTTGGGAGACGTTGCCGTTCCGATCCAGCAGAAAGATACCCGGCCCATCCGGACTGGCGAGGAGCGCCAGGGCTTGCTCAGCGGCGACCGTGGCCGCGAACTCGGGCGCGCCTGCGGCCTTCGCCCGGACCTGTTCGGGCGGACCGTCCACGATGCGCACTCGTTCGGCCAGGAGCAAGCTGCTGTCCGTCGGCGCAGGCGCGGCCGTGGCATAGATCCTGCTGCCGGGCCAGAGCAATTCGCCGGGAGCCGATACCCAACTCGTGGTGCCGGGACCAAAGAGACCGCCCCAGGCCTCAATCGTGGCCGGGCCCACGTCCAACAGCCGCGTACGCCCCTCCGCGTCGGTCACGGGAATCGGGCGGGTCGGATCGGCCGGCGTTGCCGGTCCCGCCATGGTCAACACCAGTTCCCCCGGTTCGGGTCCCGGCGGGAGGGGTCCCAGCGCGCCGCCGGCATCGGGCACGCCGAGCGCGGGCGTCTGGCGGGGCGTGGGCGTGGCTGTGGGGGTGGGCGTGCCGGGTTCGGGCGTCGGTGTAGCGGTGGGCGCGTCGACCGGCGTGCCGTCGGCCCTGTGCTTGGGCACAAGGTTCACGTCGCCGGTGGTGAAGACGAGATCCCGAAACATCCAGCCGGTCAGATTGTTCAAACTCGGAATGCGGATCAACATCCAATCGCCCGCTTCGGTAATGCCAAAGATCTCGACCGGCGCTTCATTGTCGACCGAACCGATGACGATTGTGTCGGTACCGGGCGCGCCGCGCAGACGCGCCGGCTCAAAGACAAACATCTGACCGGTCAGCGGCGCCACCGCGTCCGGCGGCAGATCCGGGATGGGCAGGGGCGTGTTGGTCGGCGTCGGCGTCACTGTGGGGGTGGACGTGGGCGTAGCCGTCTCGGTCGGCGTCGGCGTCAAAGAGGGCGTGGGCGTGGGCGTCACGTTGGGCGTGGACGTTGATGTGGGGCTCGGCGTGGCCGTAGCCGGCGGCACGGGGGTGTTTTCCGGCGTGTTGGTGGGGACCAGTACCTCGCTCAAAGCGCCGCCCAAATTGCCGGTGATGGCCAATGTTTCGGTAATGAAGGCGGCCGCAGCGAATTCCGGCGTGGGCGAGAGCGTCGGCGAGGGCGTCGGCGTCGGGCGGGGCGGTGACGGCGTCACAAGATCCGTAGCGCCATACGCTGCAACAGCCGCCAGCGCGGCCAGCCGATAAACGCCTTCGGGATCGAGTTCAAAGACGGCATCATAGGTGCGCGTCCGGTCGGCATTGTCAAAGAAGCGCAGGGTATCCGTAATGCTGTTGTCC
>CAYZLP010000097.1:0-10409 GCA_964478635.1 uncultured Caldilineaceae bacterium | reverse complement strand
GGCGTTTCCGCTTCCGGTTCCGGTGTGGCCGCGGCGGCCGGTTCTTCCGCCGGTGCCGGCGTCGGTGCGGCCGTCGCTTCTGAGGCTGCCTCCTCCGTCGCTTCCGGTGTCGCAACCGTCTCCGTCGGCGTGACGGCGGCGGGCAGGGTGACCGCTTCCGCTGCGGTCAGGCTGGTCGTGGCGGTCGCTGCCACGCTGGCCGTCAGTTCGCTGGAAATATCGATGCGCAGGTCCAGGTTCAAGAAGATCGGCACCGTGATGGTCTGGGTGCCGTCGGGACCGGGCACGATGATCGTGAGCGACAGGGGCACCGTTTGGGTGACCGTGGCCGACGTTGGCTCGACCCGGGGACCGTCGACGCCATCGGCCGGCGTGTCGGCCTGTCCCATGACGGCCAGACTGAGCATGAGCAGCAGGAGCAGGGCGCCGGTGACACTGAGGGAGATTTTTCGTAGCATAGGGACTCCTTTGGGAATGTCGACGGTCAATTGTCGATTGCTAATTGTCGATTGCTAATTGTGGATTGCCAACGGTCGATTGTTAAGGGTCGATGGTCGATATGAAGAAAAATCCGCGTGAATCCGCCCCATCCGCGCAATCCGCGGTCTATCAGATCCGCGGTCTATCACCGGCCGCCCATGCCGCTCAGGGTGATGCCGCGGACAAACCAGTTTTGGCTCAAGATGTAGATGATGAGCACGGGCAGCAGTGCGATGACCGAGCCGGCCATGAGCAGGTGCCAGGCCGTGCTGTATTGCCCCTGGAAGGCGGCCAGACCCACCGGGATGGTGCGCATTTCCTCGGTTGCTGTTACGACGAGGGGCCAGAGAAAATCGTTCCATGAGCCGTTGAACGCGAAGATGCCGATGGCGGCCAGGGCCGGCGCGCTCAGGGGCAGGATAACCTGCCACCAGATGCGGAAGCTCGAGGCGCCGTCGATCCGGGCCGCCTCGTCCAGTTCCAGGGGCAGGCCCCGGTAATATTGGCGCAGAAAAAAGGTCGTGAAGGCGCTGAAGACGGACGGCACGATGAGGGCCCAGTAGCTGTTGTACCAGCCCAGCTCCTTCACGATCAAGAAGTTCGGGATCAGGAGGACGATGAAGGGGATCATCAACGTGGCTAGATAGACCAGAAAAAGGGGTTCTCGGCCCCAGAAGCGGAGCCGGGCAAAGGCAAAGGCGGCCAGGGACGCCACCAGCAATTGGGCCACCGTCGTCACGATCGCGACGAGCGCGCTATTGAAATAATAGCGCCCGAAGGGAACGACCCGAAAGGTCTCCACATAATTCTGCAGCGTGATATCCGCCAGATCGAAGTTGCGGGTCAACAGGGCTTCGGCCGGGAAGAGGGAGACCAGCATCATGACGCCAAAGGGCGCCAGCATGAGCACCCCGCCCGCCAGCATCAGCAGCTGGAGCGCGACGCGACTCACGAGCCCATGGTTTTTTGTTTGTGCCGGCTTGGCCGGCGCTGACGTTACGGCGGTCATGGGGTAAGTTTCCACTTAATCACTGGGCCATGCAGGCCCACGACGCTACTCCGTCTCATAATAGACCCAGCGGTTCTGCATCCGGTTCTGGATGAGGGTTGCGGCAAAGATAAAGAGGAAGAGGAACCAGGCGATGGCTGCCGCTTTGCCCATGCGCCCGAATTCAAAGGCATTTTGATAGATGTACTGTACGACCGGCATGGACGAATTGGCCGGGCCGCCCCGGGTCATGACAAAGGGCTCGGTAAAGAGCTGGAAGGCCCCGATCATCTGCCAGACGATCAGGAAAAAGGTCGTGGGGCTGATCATGGGCAGGGTGACGTGGCGAAAGCGCTGCCAGGGGCTGGCGCCGTCGGTCTCGGCCGCATCGTAGAGCAACTGCGGTACTCCCTGCAGTGCGGCCAGATAGATGACCATGGTGAAGCCCGTGTTCTTCCATAGGGTGAGCATGACCACGGCCCACTTGGAGTTCTTGGTGCTGTTGAGCCAATCGGGCGGCTGAATGGGCAGGCCCGTCAGGTTGGCGAAGCCGTAGACCAGGTCGGCGATGGGACCGTTGCTGCTGAGCAAGAGGCGAAAGATGATCGCACCGGCCACAATGGTCGTGACCACGGGCATGAAGTAGATTACGCGATAGAAGATGCGGCCGCGCAGACCCTGGTTGAGCAGCATGGCCATGAGCAGGCCCAACGCCAACTGCATGGGCACGATCGTGACGATGTAGAAAACCGTGTTGCGGAAGGTCTTCCAGAAGACCGGGTCGCGCCAGAGAGACTGGTAGTTCTCGAAGCCCACAAATCCCTTCCACCCCGTCAGCCCCCATTCGGAGAAGCTGAGCCCCAGCGAAATGGCGATGGCCAGGAAGACAAAGATGAAGAAACCGATAAAGCTGGGCAGGATGAAAAGATAGGCTTCCCACTGCTGGTCGGGCCGGTAGCGGAAGAAACGGTTCCGCGCCGCGGTCTCGGTTGGCTGGGTGCTCGGCAGCGTGCGTGAAGTCATGGTGTGGGTGTGAGATTTGGCTACGTAGCCTGAGCCTGTCGAAGGCGGATCCGCCTTCGACACGCTCAGGTGAACTCAGTCGAACGCTCTGACTGCAGTTACTTGACGCCAGGCTGCGTACGGCTCATGTACATTCCGGTCTATTTCGGATAGCCGCTCTCCGCCAGCAACGCGTTCACCTGGTCGCAGATGGCCGGCAGCACGTCAGCCGGATCCGCTTCACCTGCCCAGATCGGCTCAAGTCCCGGGCCGATGATGGCGTTGCGGATTTCATTGTCCTCGGGAATATAGAGCACGCGTCCTACCTTGGCGTTCTCGCCTTCGGTAATAAAGGCTTGGCGATTGGCCGGCGGCTGGTCTTGACCCAAGAACGCGTCCGACTTCGCCGTGGACATGAGAGCCGGCAGAATCTCACCGGATTCCGTGTAGATGCGCTGTCCGCCATCGGTGCTCTGCAGCCACTGCATGAAGGTCCAGGCTGCATCCTTGTCATCGGCAAGGGCGCTCATGACCCAGGCCGCGCCGGCTGCACTGGCGGCACGCTGACCGCCTTCGGGAATGGGTACGACTTCCACATCATAATTCATACCCGCAGCGTTGAACTGGGAAATGCGGCTGGCGTTCTGAATGATCATAGCAGCCTGCCCGCTAGAAAAGACCCCCGCATCGCCGCCCGCCTGATTCAACTCGGCCGGTCGCATGGCGAAGCCGTTGTTCATCAGGTCGGCAAAGAACTGGATCCCCTCCAACGAAGCCGGCTCGGCCAGCGTGCAGGTCGACGGGTTGTCAAAATCGTCTACCATGGCGCCCCCGTTTTGCCCCATCCAGAGCTGGTACTTGCCACCCTCCATGGCCAGCCCATAGCGTTCGACCCGACCATTGGCATCAACGACCGTAAGCGCCTCGGCAGCGGCGACCAGGTCGTCCCAGGTCCAGGTGTCGTTTGGATACTCGAGGCCGGCTTCGTCAAAGATATCTTTGTTGTAATAGAGTACTTCCAGGCCGATATCGCGCGGGAAGCCGTACAAGTCGTCGCCGAGCGACGCAAATTTGAGCAAATTGGGCCAATGGTCATCCAGATTGTAGTCGCTTTCGGCGACAAAATCGTTGATTGGCTGGAGCACGCCTTCGGCTGCATACGATGCGATCGGCGAAAGGAAGAGCACGTCCGGTACTAGCTCCGCATCGCCGCTGGCCCACAATGCCTGAATTTTGGTGAAATAGTCGCCCCACGGTTCGCCTTGAATCTCAATCTGAATCTCCGGATGTTCGGCCATGAAGGCGTCGGCCACGACCTGGTGGGTGGCGATTTCTTCGGGGCTGCCCCACATGGCCCAGGTGATGGTGGTCACGCCTTCCTCCGCGGCCGCTTCGCCGTCGCCTGCTGCCGGTCCGGCTGGTGCGCTTACGGGCGCGGCGCATGCCGTTACCATGAGGACCAGCGCCAGAAGCAGCGCCGCTAAGGTCAGTGTACGTCGGTTCATCTTCAAGCCTCCTACTGTTGTGTCGGGTCGGTGCATGGTTCGTCAGCTTGCCGGCTGCGGCTGCATACCGCTTGTCGAGTGACCTCTTCCCATGATGCACGGGGATGTGCAATCTCGGGCGGACGGTGCCGTGGCCCATCATATCACTTGCGACGCGCCCCTGCAAGCATCTTTTCAGTATTTGAGTGCCTATCAATTGGGGGACGTACGCGCACGCTTGGGGACTGTCCTGCCCGGTTTTGCCCTTTGGGATTGCCATCAAACCGGCCATGTCAACGGCTCGGCAACAGATTCTCAACTCATTTGAAACTTGCTTCACTATACTATTCACGGATATCTGTGCCGACTCTATTTGCTGTTCCGTATTTGCTGTTTCGGCAGCCGGGCCCAAGGCGCCGACCAATTGCACCGCCTCAACGCTGCCGAGAAAAACCAGCGCCGATTCGCCCGAATCCGCCAGATTCGCGTACCGTCGTTTTTTTGTTCTGAATTTCGTTCACGTCCTAGACTTTCTTCGCAAAATGAATCGGGTTGCGGTACAATCGGACGCATCATTACCCAGACCCAATTGTCCATTTCCTTTCACTCGATGATTAGGAGATCCAAAGTGAAAATTGCTGTCTTACTCAAACAGACGCCGGACACTGCCGAACTCCCCAAGGTGTCGGCAGCAGAGGTCCAGAGTGGCTCGGTCAACGCCACGATGGTCATCAACCCTTGGGACGAGTACGCGGCCGAAGAGGCCATCCAGCTGGGCGATCGCTTCGATGCCGACGCCGTCGCCATCTCCATGGGCACGGAAGATTCGGCCGACGCGCTCAAGCATGCCCTGGCCATGGGCATTGCCGAAGCGGCCCTGGTCGACAGCAGCGCGCTGGGCGATGCCGACGTGTGGACCGTGGCCGAGGCCCTGTCTGCGGCCATCAAAGCCCAGGGCGAGGTTGACCTGGTCCTGACAGGCAAGCAGAGCGTCGACGGCAACAGCGGCGCGCTCTTCGCCGGCGTGGCCTGCAAGCTAGGCTGGCCCTTGCTGGTCAACGTCGCCAAGATCGTCGACGTGGCCGACGGCTCGATCACGGTCGAGCGCATGGTGGACGGGGGTCAGGAGACCGTGCAGGCGCCCCTGCCGGCGGTCATCAGCGTGGCCAAGGAGATCAATGATCCCCGCTATCCCAGCTTTATGGGCATCCGCAAGGCCAACCGCGCCACCATCCCCGTGACCGCCGCGGCGGACCTGGGCGTGGGTGCCGGCAACGCGACCGAGTGGACCAACATCCGCAAACCAGAAGAGAAGCAGACGGCTGTGGTGATGATCGATGGCGATTCCGCGCAGGAAAAGGCCGCCAAGCTGGCCGACGCGCTCATGGCAGATAAGGTCATTTAGAGCCTATCCGAAAATTCGGTTGTGAGGCCCGAGCCTTCTCCAACCAGAGTTTTCGCCACAGAGAATTTTCGGACAGATTCTTAAGGAGAACAACATGTCTGTTTTGGTATGGATTGAACAGAGTCAAGAGGGCGCCGTCGCCAGCAGCTGGGAATTGGCCGCCAAGGGGCGCGAGTTGGCCGGCGCGTTGGGTGGTTCGTTGAATGCCGTCGTTATGGGCGCGAGCACCGACGCCACGGCCGCCGCGGCCCAGACCTACGGTTTCGATACCGTCTACACTATCACCGACCCGGTCTTGGAGAGCTACCGTCTCTCGGCCTATGCCGCCGGCCTGAAGCAGGCTGTGGAGGCCTCCGGCGCCAGCGTCGTCCTGGCCAGCGCCACGACCCGCGGCCGGGAACTGACCGCGTTCGTGGCCTGTCAGCTGGGTGCGGGCCTTGCCCCTGACGCGGTCGATCTGAGCATCCAGGACGGCAAGCTGGTGGCCGTGCGCTCGGTCTACTCCAACAACATCCTGACCGACGTGGTCTTCAACACGCCGGTGCAGGTCGCTAGCGCCCGGCCCCGCTCCTTCCCCATGCCCGAAGCGGGCGCGGCGGGCGGCGCGGTCAGTGCTCTGGAACTGGGTCTCTCAGAAGCGGATATTCCCGAAAAGGTCCTCGAATCCAAGGTGACCGACAGCGGCGAAATCAGCCTGACCGATGCCAGCATCATCGTCTCCGGTGGGCGCGGCGTGGCCGCCGATCCGGAGAAGGGCTTTGCCATGGTTGCGGATTTGGCCACGGTCCTGAATGCGGCCGTGGGCGCCAGCCGTGCGGCCGTCGATGCGGGTTATATTCCCTACAAGCACCAGGTCGGCCAGACCGGCAAGACCGTGCGGCCCGACCTCTACATCGCGGCCGGCATCAGCGGCGCGATTCAGCACTTGGCCGGCATGGGCGGCAGCAAGGTCATCGTGGCCATCAACAAGGATGCCGAAGCGCCCATCTTCGAGAAGGCCAACTACGGCATCGTCGGCGATCTCTACGAGGTACTGCCCGCGCTGACGGACGAATTCAAGAAGCGACTCGGATAGTTCCCGGATAATATCGTACTCTGTGCCGGGGACGGTTCAAGACAAGATCGTATGATCCTGGGCGTATGAACCGTCCCCGGCACTTCTTGCCCCGCCTCTTACGACAAGATCGTACGCTCCTGAACGCATGAACCGTCCCCGGCACGCCTTGCCCCGCCGCTTCATGCATCTCCCTCCAGCGGAAATTGTCTCCGTGAAAATTGTTTCCGCCTACGCCGGGCCATGATACAATGGCACACATGTGCAGCAAGTAGCATTGGAGCGCATGAAGGCAATGTCCGTGCAGATTACACCGGAACAGATGGCCGCCTATCGAGCCACGGCCCGGCGCAGGGCCGCGGCCAAAGCTGCACGCGTAGCGGAGCGACTTGCGGCGGCGCGGCTTGCGGCCCAAGAAGGGGCGGCGCTGCTGCGGACGCGCTTTGGCGCCACCCACGTTTGGCTCTTCGGCTCTGTGGTCCACGAACAGACCTTCGGGCTGCATTCCGATATCGATCTGGCCGCCCGGGGCATTGAGCCGGAGGAGTTTTTTCTGGCGGTCGCCTTGCTACAGGATATCTCCCCGGAATTCAGCTTCGATCTGGTCGATATCGATCGCTGCCGACCCACATTGCGCAGCGCAATCGAGCGCACAGGAGTATCCATATGAATGGCGACTATCTCGTGCTGGCCGGTCGCATTCGGTCCCAACTGGAAGAATTTACCCGCCTACTGAATGAACTTGGAAACGAATCCCCATCATGACGGCTGAAAAGACCCTTGCCCCGGACGTGCCCTACCGCGCCTGGTTCCGCAGCTTTGACGGCCAGGACCCCAACGAATATTCCCTTTACGACGTCATCTACCGCTCGCCCCTGACCGGCAGTCTGCTGGAGGTGCAGCACGATGTAGACGCGCTCAGGCAGCGCTCTGCAAACGAGTGGAAGGCCCTCATCGACAGCCGTGTCGGCACGACCCAGTGGCCCTATGGCTCAGGCGTGTGGGGCATGCGCGAGTGGGTGGTCCCCACGCTGCGTGACGAGAACGTCGTCAGCATGTACGAGGGCAACACCAATCTCTTTTGGGCCCAGGGCCTGGGTCGCCGGATCGGTCTTGAAGACCTCTGGGTCAAGCTCTGCGGCAACAGCCACACAGGCAGCTTCAAGGATCTGGGCATGACCGTCCTGGTCAGCGTGGTCAAGCAGATGATGGCCGACGGCAGCCCGGTCCGGGCCGTGGCCTGCGCCAGCACGGGCGACACCAGCGCCGCGTTGGCCGCATATGCCGCCTACGCCGATATTCCGGCCATCATCTTCCTGCCCCAGGGCAAGGTGAGCACGGCCCAGCTCATCCAGCCCGTGGCCAACGGCGCCCACGTCCTTGCCCTGGATACCGACTTTGACGGCTGCATGCGCATCGTCCAGGAAGTGACGGAAGATCAGAGCATCTATCTGGCCAACTCCATGAACAGCCTGCGTATCGAGGGACAAAAGACGGTTGGCATCGAGATCGTGCGCCAGTTTGATTGGCGAGTTCCTGACTGGATCATCATTCCCGTGGGCAACCTGGGCAATATCAGCGCGCTCTACAAAGGGCTCAAGCTGCTCAAGGATCTGGGCGTCATCGACAAGCTGCCCCGTCTCGTTGCGGCCCAGGCCGGCAAGGCCAATCCGTTCTACCTGAGCTACCTCAACGGCTTCCAGGACAAGGTCGCTATCCAGGCCCAGCCGACCCTGGCCACCGCCATTCAGATCG
This sequence comes from uncultured Caldilineaceae bacterium, assembly GCA_964478635.1. GTDB lineage: Bacteria > Chloroflexota > Anaerolineae > Caldilineales > Caldilineaceae > JAGRCP01. Next base: position 2,241 of record CAYZLP010000097.1, on the reverse strand, counting down.
GCAACCCGGTCAGCTACGTCAAGGCCGTCCAAGCCATCCAGGAAACCAACGGCATCGTCGAGCAGGCTACCGAGGATGAGCTGGCCAATGCCGCCGCGCTGGGCGACCGGACGGGCATGTACAATTGTCCCCACACCGGCGTAGCCCTGGCCGCGCTCTTCAAGCTGACCGAACGGGGCGCGATTCACAAAGACGACCGGGTCATCGTTCTGAGCACGGCCCACGGGCTCAAGTTCACCAGCTTCAAGGTCGGTTATCACGAAAATACCCTGCCCGAAGTCGAAAGCAAGCTGGCCAACCCGCCCATCTACCTGCCTGCGGATGCCGGCGTTGTGAAGGAGACGATCGCGCGTAAGTTAGGGTTGTAGGGGAGTGGGGTTGTTGGGTATTCGAGCATCGCCACCCTACCGTCCCACCCCACTTCTCCACAACTCTACTACCCTTCGACCCCACTACCAAACCGCCATGACCAAACCATCACCTGACGCCAAACCCGCCCTCGACTACCATGCGACCTCCTTCTCTCAGGGGCGGATGGATTTCGCGTGGGAAGAATTGAGTGAAGAGGATATCCGGCAGGCCTACGCCGACTGGGAGGCCGGCCGCGGGCTGATCGGCGGCGATCCCCGGCGCATTCCCCAGGCGGAGCGGCTGCCGGAGTGGGCGTTGGGCGAGCCTTTCTTCCGCGCGTTGGCGCTGGATGACGAGCGCGCGGACAACGGCGTCCGCTTGCGGGATGCCCTGGCCTCCGCTCGTACGCTGGAGATCGAAATTGGCTTTGGGCGGGGCGATTTTTTGCTCGATCGGGCTCGACGTATTCCCGAGCGGCTCTTTATCGGCTACGAGACCAAGACCAAGGCGGCCCGGCTCATGCTCCAGCGGCTGGCCCGTTTTGAAATCGACAACCTCTGGATCAGTGACGACGACTGCCGCTTCAACCTGCCCCGGGTCATCGAGCCCGGCCGGGTCGATACCTTTCATGTGCTCTTCCCCGACCCCTGGTGGAAGCCCCAGCATCAGGTCAAACGCCTCTTTTCACCCCCATTTGTCGATTTATTGGCCGCCAAACTCAGAGCGGGCGGGCTACTCTATTTCAAGAGCGATGTTCGGGAGTACGGCGACTATGTCAGCTACCTGATCGAGCGTCACGGCGGCTTTGCGGCGAATGATCCCGCCCTGGCGGCGCGCATCGGCGACTATGCTCCGACCCATCGCGAGTTCTGGTGTGAGAAGAAGGGTCGACCTACTTTTGCCTATTACTTTGAGCGACGCGGGTAGCGGCCTATGGTTGCCCGCACCGTACCGCTTACGCCGCCGGCCGATCCGTCCCTGCTCTTCTGGCAGGGTAAGCATGCACCGGAATCGCTCGTCTCCAGGCCGGCGCGGTGTATAGAACGTCATGGCCCGGCTTCCAACCGAGCCGACGCCGGCAGTTGCGTTCTCTGGGGCGACAATCTTGCGGCGCTGGCCCATCTGCTGGCATCTGGATTGCGCGGGCAGGTGCGCTTGATCTACATCGATCCGCCCTACGACAGCAGCGCCGCATATGCGCGCAAGGTCCGGCTGCGCAACCGGCGGGCCACGATCTTGACCCGGCAAGTGCAGTACCGGGACCAGTGGCCGGGCGACAGCTATCTCCAGTTCATGTATGAACGCCTGCTGCCGCTGCGCGACCTGCTGGCGCCCGACGGTTCCCTCTGGCTTCACTGTGACTACCGTCAGGTCCATCGGCTCCATCTCCTGCTGGAGGAGGTCTTTGGACGCGACAACTATCTCAACACCATCGCCTGGCGCAGTCAGGTGACCCGGGGCGCCAAGGTCGATGCCTTCTATTTTCCCTACAGCACCCAGTACATCGAGATCTTTGCCAGAGACCGGCGCGCGCCGACCCTCTGGCATCCCCAGCGCAAGCAGCTCGTTTTCACGCGCCGGCAAGCCGCAGCCCAGTTTATGGAAGATGAAGGCGGCTTTTTTCGAACCTCGGATCCGGGAACGTACAGCTTTGCCCGGCTCAAGGAACTGCATGCCGCGGGCCGGCTCTATGCGCCCTACGGCGGCGAGATCGTGATCGACGAGGCGGCTGAGCGCGTCTATGGCTCAAAGGGCGGCAACCTCGGCGTCAAATACTACCTGACCCGCCTCGAGGATGGCCGCTACGCCGTGGAGCGGGGCGTGGACAATCTGTGGGATGACATCCCCGGTCTGGGCACCACTCCGGGCGAGGATGTGGGCTATCCGACC
>CAYZLP010000096.1:0-10462 GCA_964478635.1 uncultured Caldilineaceae bacterium | reverse complement strand
TCGGCTGACAGGCGGCGGGAAGTGCGCTATACTGCTTGGCATACAGATCTTTGTCAACCCTAGGCAAATCAGGAGTCTTTCATGGTTGAAGGGACCATTTTCAGCAAGATCGTCCAAGGCGAAATCCCCGCAGACATTGTTTACCAGGACGAACTCGTGACCGCGTTTCGGGACATCAACCCCCAGGCGCCGGTCCACATCTTGATAGTCACCAATCGCATTATCCCCACGGTTAACGACGTCACGGCCGAAGATGAAGCCGCGCTGGGACGACTATTTACCGTGGCCGCAAAAATCGCGCAGGCGGAAGGCATCGACCAGAGCGGCTATCGCTTGCTGGTAAACTGCAACCGGGACGGCGGTCAGGAGGTCTATCACCTCCACATGCACATCGTCGGCGGTCGCCGGTTGGGCCCTATGCTGCAACGGCGAGACTGAGAGAACGAACCATGCGAGCAGTAGGCAGCAGCCTGCCCCGGATCGACGCTGCGGCGAAAGTCGCGGGCAGCGCCCTCTTTTCCGGCGACATCGATCTGCCGGGCCAGGCATATTTAAAAACGGTCTTTGCGGGCGTTCCCCATGCCCGGGTCAAGGCCATCGACGTGAGTCAGGCGACCACCGCACCAGGCGTGATTGCCGTGCTCACGGCCGCGGACGTGCCCGTCAACGAATTCGGCCTGATCATGCCCGATCAGCCGGTGATCTGCGGACGGGACAGCAGCCCCCAGGCTGCAGTCGTTCGTTGGGAGGCGGATCGCATCGCCCTGGTCGTGGCCGAAAGCCCGCGCCAGGCAGAGGCTGCCGCAGAGCTGATTACGGCCGACTTCGAAGCGCTGCCCGTGATCATGGACCCGCTGGAGGCTATGCAGCCCGATGCCCATATCTTCCATCCAAATCCCTTCCGCTTCATGTATGGCGAACGGGATCTCAACTCCAACATTCTTCATTCTTTCCGCATCCATCACGGGGATGTGGAGGCGGCGTTTGCTGCGGCAGATGTGATTGTCGAAGCCGAATACCGCACCCACGCGCAAGAGCATCTTTACCTGCAGCCGGAGGCGGGCCTGGCCCATATCCTGCCCGACGGACGCATCGAGGTAATCTGCGGCGGCCAGTGGATGCACGAAGAGCGCGAGCAGATCGCGCATGCCCTGGGCATTCCCGAAGAACAGGTCGTGGTGCGCTTTCCCGCCATCGGTGGCGCCTTCGGCGGGCGAGAGGATATTTCAATTCAAATCTGTCTGGCCCTGGCCGCACAGAAGACCGGCCGCCCGGTCAAAACGGTGTGGAGCCGGGAAGAGAGCATCCGCGGCCACCACAAGCGCCACCCTTACATCATCCGGGCCAAGTGGGCCGCCACCCGGGACGGCAAAATCGTCGCTGCGCAGAATGAGGTGATCGCCGACGCCGGCGCCTACGCCTCCACCAGCACCAAAGTGCTCGGCAATGCTACCCTCGCCTGCCTGGGACCATATCACATTCCCAACGTAGCGGTCGAGGCCAAGACGATCTATACCAGCAACTGCCCCAACGGAGCCTTTCGGGGCTTTGGCGGGCCCCAGGGCCACTTTGCGGCCGAAATGCAGGTGAACAAGCTGGCGGCGGCGCTGAATATGGATCCGGTGGAAGTGCGCCGGCGCAATGTGCTGCGGGACGGCGATCTGCTGGCGACGCGCAGTCCGGTCCCGCCCGGGTGTACCGCGGCGGAGGTGCTGGAGGCGGCGGCGCGGGAATTGTCGATGGTCGATGGCCAATTGTCATTTCTCGATGATGTAGATGAGAAGGTCGCGACCACCCATCGACAATTGAGCATCGACAATCGACAATCCACCATTATCCCCTCGCTGGACGCAACGCGCACCCGAACCGCCCGCGGCGTTGGTCTTGCCTTGAGCATGAAAAACGTCGGCTTCAGTCTGGGCTTCCCAGAAGCGTGCAACGCCTGGGTGGAGCTGCACGGCGCTGGGGAAATCGAGCGGGCCGTGGTGGGCTGTGTCGGCGCAGAGGTGGGGCAGGGTTCCCATTCGGTCTTCCGCCAAATTGCCGCGGAAGTGCTGGCCATCGATCCGGCACGGGTCGAGCTGCAAACGGATGACACGGATAGGGCCGGCTCCAGCGGCAGCGCCTCTGCAAGCCGCATGAGCTTCATGGCCGGCAACGCCATCCAGGGCGCGGCCAAGTTGGCGCTGGCCCGCTGGCAGGATGAAGATCGACCGGCCCGGGCCGACTACGTCTTTCATCCCCGGCCGACCAGCATCTACGATCCCGTGACGGGCGAGTCCGATCCCAACATCACCTACGGTTACTGCGCCCAGGTCGCCGATGTAGAGGTCGACCTGGAGACGGGGCACGTCACCGTCAAGCGCCTCATCAGCGTCAACGACGTGGGACGCGCGATCAATCCTCAGCAGGTGGAAGGACAAATCGAAGGCGCGGTCGCCCAGTCTCTCGGCTGGACACTCATGGAGAATTTGGTGCAGTCGGATGGGAAGATCCGCAATCCGAGCATGAGCAGCTATCTCATTCCCGGCGTGCTGGATGTGGCGGAAGAGATCGTGCCCATTATCCTGGAGCATCCCGATCCCCAGGGTCCCCTCGGCGTCCGGGGCATGGCCGAAATGCCCTTTATTCCCACCGCGCCGGCCGTCGGCGCGGCCATTCACGCGGCCACGGGCCTCTGGCTCGATCAACTACCCTACACGCCGGAAAATGTCTGGCGGGCGCTCCAAGAACAACGCCGGAGCCGTATGGGGTAGCGGAATTCGATAGAACGCGGATTGGGCGGATTAGGCGGATCAAGCCGGATTTCTTCTTCGAAAAATCCGTAATAATCAGCCTGATCCGCCCAATCCGCGTTCCATCACCAACTATCCGGCCGGGGAATCCATAGGCGGGGCGGTGGCCACGTATTGCTCTGCCAAGCGGGATACATAATCGGCGACGATGGCTTGAACGCGCACATAGTCGGGCGAGACGACGACCATGCCCACGTGGTGCTTCTTGGACATCCGCCAGAAGATTTCGGGCGCGTTGAACTGGCCCGTGTCAGGCCATTCGTCCCGGGCAAGGCAAACCATGAGCGCCGCATATTCCTGCTTGACAGGCGGCAGCGCGTAGCTTTCGCCACGCAGGTGCGCCGCCTCGATTTTGGCCCACTCTCGCCACGGGTTGATGCCCGCTTCCCCTTCGATGAGCTTGTCGGTCCCCGCACCGCCGACCCGCGCGGCGATCTCCAGAAAATAGAAACGCCCGTCTTCATGACTGCGGATATACTCGGCGTGGGTGACGCCCCGCACCATGCCGAAGGCATCGATGATGCGCCGGTTGATGGCTTGGAGCGCGCGGTCCTCGTCCCCGCCGTAGGGCAGGGTGCCTGTGACAAAGACGCCGCCGCCCTGGTAGACGCTCATGGGCGGCATGCCGTACTTGTGGCTGGTCGCAAAGAGAATCTCCCGCTCGGAAATAATCGAGTCGACGTGGTAGACATCGCCCGGGAGGAATTGTTCGAGCACGTAATATGATTGGCGATCGCCCAAATATTCCAGATTCGGCCAGAGTTCCTCCGCGCTGTGAATCTTCTTGATGCCCATGGAGCCGGCCTCAGAGCGGGGCTTGAGCACCCAGGGCGGCGGCACCCGGTTCATGAAATCACGGACGCGATCGTAGTTGAGCACGTGGATGAAATCGGGGACGGCGATGCCCCGATCCCGGGCCTGTACGCGCATGGCCAACTTATCGCGGAAGTAGCGGGCCGTGGTGGCGCCCATGCCCGGCGTGCGCAGATGCTCCCGCAGGTCGGCCACCGTCTCGACGTCATAGTCGTCCAGGGCGATCACACGGTCGATCTTGCGCTCGCGGGCCAAGTAACTGACCGCGTACGTGATGTCCGGCTGCCGTCCCAGATTGGCGCCGGGAAATGCAAAGAATTCGTCGATGGCATTGCGGGGCCACGGCTCATCCTGCAAGTCCTCGCTCGTCACCAGAATCGTATGGCACCCAAGGGCCTTGCATTCCTCAATAAATTCGCCGCCCTTGAAATAGCTGGCCAGGCACAGTATCGTTTCGCTCATGGCTCCCTCCAGTGGTAGCGTGATCCTGAACTCACGCAAATTGTAGTACAGAGAGACAGTTCCCCACAACCTCCCTGATTCCCACGGGTGTAATCCACGCTAAGGACGAATCACTTCCCGGAAGAGGTCGTGAGATCTGGGATACAGAATGCCTTCCGACCTCTTCCGGGAAGTTGTACGCGCCTCCACATGGAACTGTACCTGATTCCCGGCTGTACCATTCAAATACACGCGTCACTTTCGCCGGTGGTACACATCCGGCCCTTGCCATGTACGGCCGATCGGTCATGCTGAGGGCGTGGCAGAACACGTCACGAAAAGCGCCGTCAAATCATTCAATGTCAAATCCGAAAGGAGCCGTCTCCATGTTCGATCATATCTCGCGACGCTATCTGTTGAGTCTGCTGGCCCTCATCACAGCACTGCTCTTTGGCGGCTGTGCCGCGCCGGCCGCATCGCCGCTGACATCCCGCGATGCTTATCATGCCGCGCCGGCCATGGAAGCGGCGGGCGCTGCCGAGGCGGAATCAGGCGTCTGGCAAGCCCAGCCGCCACCTAGCGCGCTCCCGCCGACCGATATGTTTTTCGAGAATTACGGGGTCAATGGCTTCGTCGATGCCGCAACCGACAATCTCTCGACTTTTGGCGTGGACGTCGACACCGGCAGCTATACGGTCATGCGCAACTACATCACCGACGGCTGGCTGCCGCCGGCAGACGCCGTGCGCGTCGAAGAGTTCGTGAACTATTTTGACTACGGCTATCCGTTGCCCGAGGCGGGCAAGATTTTCACCATCATCGCCGACGCGGCGCCCTTGCCTTTCACGGCTAACGAAAACCGCCGCATCATGCGGGTGGGGATTCAAGGGTACGAGATTCCGGAGGAAGAACGACAAGATGTGGCCCTAACCTTCATCATCGACGTTTCCGGTTCCATGGATTACGAGAACCGCCTCGGTCTGGTCAAACGGGGCCTGACGCTCCTCACGGAAGAGCTGCGCCCCACCGACTCCGTCGCCATCGTCGTCTACGGTACCAACGCCCGCCTCGTTTTGCCCATGACGCCCTTGGGCGAAAAGCAGACCGTCCTACAGGCCATACGCAGCCTCCGCGCCGAAGGCTCCACCAATGCCGAGGCGGGCCTGCGGATTGGCTATCGCCACGCCTGGGAATCCTTCCGGCCCGGGGCCAATAACCGCATCATCCTTGCCTCGGACGGCGTAGCCAACGTCGGCGTCACCGATCCCAACGACATCCTCCGCACCATTGAAGAATACGCGGCCCAGAAGCTCACCTTGACCACCGTTGGTTTCGGCATGGGCAATTTCAACGACGTCTTGATGGAACAACTGGCGGACAACGGCGACGGCTTCTATGCCTATGTCGATACGCTGGACGAGGCGCGCAAACTCTTCGTCGAGGATCTCACCGGCACCCTGCAGACCATCGCCATGGATACGCGGGTGCAAGTGGAATTCAACCCGGCGCTGGTCAGCCGTTATCGCTTGGTGGGCTACGAAAACCGGGATATGGCCGACGACGACTTTCGCAACGATGAGCAGGACGCAGGCGAAATCGGCGCCGGCCACAGCGTGACGGCGCTCTATGAAATCGAACTCCGTTCTTCGGAGGCAGCCCTTGCCGCCAACGGGCAGACGCTGGCCACCGTCCGTCTGCGCTGGCGCGATCCGGCCGGCGGCGAGATCACCGAACTGGCACGCGCCCTGACCGGCGCGCAGATGGCCGACGCCTTCGCCGCCGCAGATCCGGGCCTGCAACTCGCCACGGCCGTCGCGGCCTATGCCGAAGTATTGCGCCAATCGCCCTGGGCAGTGGGCCTGACGCTGGATGAGGTCCTGCGCGTTGCGGAAGCGGCCCAGGCGGCCATCATTACGCAAGGGGGGGTCGCTGAGGGCGTCAATGACGAGGTGACGGAACTGATCGATCTGATCTGGTCCGCCGAGGACATGTGGGAAGAAGTCGGGCTGATAGGCAATGATTAGGCTGGCGCAACGCAGATAGACCAGCGGGTCCATCGCGGCGGCTTCAGTCGTATGCACTTATGATACGAGTGAAGCCGCCACGACCGATTGCATCCCCACGGTACGAAACCGGCGCCACCATGACATCACGGGTTTCGCAGAACACCGCTACGGACGTGACGTCTCCGGTGACGAATCCGGCAGTTTAGCGCTGAATCAACGGCAACATGACTCGGCTCTCGCGCTGCGCCGAGAAGACAGTGATGGTGATCGGACCATATTCCGTACTGCCGTTCTCGGCCACTTCCTCCAGCCAGTAGAAATATGTAATGCCGGGAATAACGGAGACGTCTGTAAACTGATAGACGCCCCCGTCCGGCCCTTTCGCCGGCAGCAGTGCGTTGGTAATCCGGGCTGCGTTTTCGCGGCCGGCGCCGGTACCCCGGTGCAGATGATAGCCGAGCGTACCGACTTCCGCACTGGTCTCCCAGCTGATTTGGACGGTGTTGTTCCAGCTCTCCGCCTCAAAGCGGACCAGGCTGATTGCAGTCGGCGCAACCAGACCGGCATCCCACGTGTCGTCATAGCCGTTGGGGGCCAAGGTAAAGACGACCGTCCGCCCCTGAACCTGTCCGCTGGATCCGGCCGCCTGGAAGACATCGCTGTCTACGGCCCGATCGTTACCGGTATTCAGCGGACTGAAGCTCACAAACTCACTCCCCGGCGAAGCAAAACCCAGGTAGTATTCTCCGGGGAAGAGGTTTGAGATCCGATAGAATCCCTGGGCATCGGTCGTGGTCTCATCCACCACCTCACCCTCGGGGGTAAAGATCCGCACGATAACGCCTTCTACGCCGAGCTCGCCCGCATCCTGAATGCCGTCGGTGTTCAGGTCATTCCAGACGAAATCGCCAACGCTGGCATCTGCAATAACGGCAATCGGCATGACCGTCGCCGTATCGGAGGCAGAGGCCACGTTGCCCTCGTCGTCATTGGCCCGTGCCGTGATGGTGTCGGTCTCGCCGGCTTCGCCCGGCGTTACGAAGGCCGTGAACTGACAGGTATACGAACCGCCGACTTCCAGAGTCTGTGGCAAACGACAATTGCCCTGCCCATGGAGCGGTCCGTGAATGTCGTCGACGAAATAGAAAAGGGTCAGTGGTTCGATGGTCGTGTTGAAGACCGTCGCCGTAAAAGTGACATCCTCTCCGGTTGCAGCGACTTCAGTCGGATTAGCGCTCTTGTCCACGAGGATCGTCGGCGGCACATCGTAGACCGCTACCGTGGCCTGAGCCGCGGCAGACGCCGGATTCTCCTCATCATCGATCACGGTTACGGTTGCATCGTTGACGTAGATGTCAATGGCCTCATGGGTCACCGGATACTGGCAGTTGCGCGCACCGCCGACCGGGATCGATCTGCCGATTAAGTCCCGGCAGGCGCCGGGCAGGGGATTCGTGTCGGTCAGGTCCATGATGGTAACGGGTTCGCTGGCCGTATTGCGCACGACGAGCGTGAAGTTAAAGACGCCGCCCGGTTCCGGCCGGGTGGCCGGATCGGCCAGTTTGACCAGTTCAACCGTGGGCAGAACGTCTACCACCGCATCGTCGCTGTCCTGGACCTGGTTGCCGAGCGCATCGCGTCCCGTGACGGTTGCGACATTGACAAAGTCAGTTTGCACACCCTCTAACTGACACGCATAGGTTTGGCTGGCGCCGACGGCAAGATCGCCGATAGCCGCGTCGCAGTCGGGCGCCAGTGGATCGGTTACCGTGACATCGACCAGGGCATTCTCACCGATATTCTCTACCGTAATCTGGAAGGCGGCCGTCGCCCCACGGGCGATCTTCTGCAAATCAGGTGACTTCACAATGCGAATGTCGGGCGAGAGGCGGATCAATCCCGCGTCGATCGACAAGTTTTGCTGTCCGGACCCGACCTGGAAAGTCTGCGTCCGGCCGCTGGTCGGATCGGCATCCGAATCGCGGTTGTCGTCGCCCACGTTCGGCAGGGTGAAGCGGTAACCGGCCGGCAGTTGGAAGGTTACCTGAAAGCGACCGGGAGCCCGATCGGCGAAGCGGTAGTAGCCATTGCCCTGGGCATTCGCGGCCGTGGCCGTCGTTGCGGTAACGTCGTCGGCCGTCCCGAAGGAACCGTCGGGGCCGGCGCCCAGCAGTCGGACGGTGACGCCATTGAGGCCCGGCTCGCCCGCTCCCTGGATACCGTCGCCATTGGTGTCAATCCAAACAAAATCGCCGATGATAACGGGCCGATAATAGCCTGCATCCCAGCTCAAATCCACCTCACTGGGCGCCAGATCGATGGGGCCCGTCAGGCCTGTGGCCGGGTCGATGTCACTATCCTGCGCACTGTTGGCGCCGCCGCCGACTCGACGCACGGTGGGCTGGTAGCCTGTCGGCGTCGCAAAGCGCAGCTCATATTGACCCGCAACGAGATCCGTGAACTGATAGAGACCGGCACTACCAGTCGTCGTGGTTCCCAGTTCCGTACCGGTCGTATTGCGCAATTGAACAGCCACATTGGCAATTCCCGGTTCACCATTTTCCTGGAGGCCATTGCCGTTGAGATCCTCCCAGGCGCGGTCGCCCAGGGTCGAGGTCGGTATGACGGCAAAGACGCCGTTGCCGACCCAACCGCCCGATTCGCCATTTTGATCCCGCTCCGATTCAAGCTGATAGGCCATCCAGCGAGTGTTGGGCGGCAAAACCACCCGTACTTCGACCACGCCCCATTCACCGGGTTGCCCCACGTCCCCCCCGGCCGCCGGAATCATGGAGAGCGCTCGATAGGGCGCAGTCCCCGCGCCACCCGGATAGGGATGGCCTGCAGCATAGTCTTCATCCGGCACGGGGTTGAGGCGCGGCGAGCAGGGCAGATCGGCCGAGGTGAAGGGATCGTTGACGATTTCAACGCCGCCGTTGATGCCGTATCCCCGGGCAGTGCCGTCGCCATTGGTGTCACCCAACGCGACGATCTCGTAATCGGTCACGAAATTGCCGGCGCCCGGTCGGGTAGCGCTCGAATCGCCCACGGCCATCCAGATCGCGCCGCCCCGGCACTCGCTCTGGTTGCGATCGGTACCGGCATGGCTGAAGAAGAGGCGCACCGTGCGGGCAATGGGTGCGGGATCGATATCGAAGACGAGTAATTCGCTGATGTCTTCATTGGTGCTCTGGTGATAGGTATCGATGCCGGTCAAGACTTGAATCTTGTTGCTGACGGCACAGGCATTGCTGCCCGCAGGCGCCGTCCTGTAGACCAGCGTAATCGACGCGCCGTTGGTCTGGCGGGCGGGAGAGTCCCAATCGGCAATGGCCAGCGTAATCGGCTGCGCGAACTGGCCCGGGATCAAGCCGGGCGCCCCCGGACCCAGTTCGGCGTTCCAGGCAAACCAGCCTCTCGGGCCGGCGTTGGTATACCCTTTCGGGTCATATCCGGCGCTGCCAACGAAGCCGCCGCTGCCATTGGGGACGAGCGCATCAGCCGGCGCGCCGGTCAGCGTGGCGGTTGCGACAGTTGCGCCGCCGACGCGCTTTTGAATCGTCAGCTCGCTGGTCCCGTCCAGCGCAAGCCCGCCGGGCGTCGTATCTTCGGCGCCGACCCATTCCATCAAGGCCAGGACGACTTCGCCCGGAGGAGGCGCAATCGTCACTTCCCCCTCACCGCCGGCGTACAGGCCCACACCGTACACTGCGACGTCGTAGCAACCTTCCAGCGGCTCAGCGAGGTAGGGGATTGCGCCCTGGGCCATGGCCAGGCGCGGCAACGCCAAGGCGAAAAACAACACAACGAATCCCAGTGTCGGCTTGAATAGTTTCATGGTTTGCCTCCATCTGCAACGATGGGCGATATTAATCTGCTCGTGCGGCACAGAAACGATGCACGCATATAACAGCCATAAGCCCGGCCTCTTTACATATCAGTTATGACGTCAACATGTCATAAAAGTCGCGGCCGAGATCGGAAACTGCGTTCAGGTTGGCTGAGCAGCGTTGCTGCTCAATTAATCGTTTGATCAGGCACGATTCCTTTTGCCGCTCAAAAAGTTCGGCCTGCCGGCAGACGATTCCTGTTGGGCAACCCGGTAGCCGGGCTGCAGTCACACCGCCCCCCAATGGACCCAACGGACAATCGGAGAAAACCAATGGTTGACCGTTCGATCAATCCCTTGTACAATCAGTATTGACATAGGCAGCACCCCCACCGTTGCGCATGTCAAAAAACGGATGGACGCCACATGAAAAAGCATAGCAGCCTCTCCCTGATCTTTGTGGTGCTGCTCTTTGCGCAGATGCTCGCCGGCTGTTCGGCTGCCGGTGACATGGTCGGGGAACCCCAGGCCTCTGATCTGCCCGACATTGTCGAGCAGTATTTGCGCGAGTATCAGCC
>CAYZLP010000095.1:5368-10481 GCA_964478635.1 uncultured Caldilineaceae bacterium | reverse complement strand
TCAAGCGAGTGCTGGTCTGCAGTGATTCTTCTTGACCCCTGCCGGGAAGCTGGTGAATTCGGCGACCGGACCCATTTGCGGCGCTTACCCCAGCGCGATCATGCGTGTATAATGTGCACGGGTTATCCTTAAATTCAATTTGTGGAGGCGCACCGATGAACGAAAAGGACAGACCGGTAAAGGAATCACAGCCGAGCCTGGACGCGCCGGGTGCGCTGGAACGGCCCGCAAAGGAAGCGGTACAGGCCGCTGAACCGTGGCCGCCTGACTATTTTCCCGAAACCTTGGGCGCGCTGAATCATGACCCGTTGATGAGAGCGCAACAGGGTGAATTTGAGATCCGAGAACCACTAGAATGATCGGCAACTGATGGCAACGACGACCAAGCTCCAAACCAACGACACGCTGCGCAACGACATCACGAGCGGCAAGCTCCGCTACGACTTCACCTCCAATCCCGGTGACAACGCCCTCGACGCGATCCGGGACGGCCGGGCGATTAGCGAGAGCGTTAACGGCGCGGTTTCGTTGGTCCGTTGGCGGCTTCGATAGGATGCCAATGCCGAGATCGCTCGGATACGCGTGGCGGTTCCATGCTCAGGTGCAAGCCACCGTGTATAATAGTGAACCATGCAACGATTGAGCGACACGACCCCTGAGGCACATGCCCTGCAAATGCAACTCCTGCGCGAGACGCCGATCTGGCGCAAATTGGAGCTGATGACGGGCCTGATCGACATGACGCGTGCGCTGGCTCTGAGCAGCTTGCGGGCAGAGCATCCATCCGCAACGAACGCAGAACTCCACCGTCTGTTGGCCGACCGGCTGTTGGGCAGCGAACTGGCAACCGCAGTCTACGGGCCTATTCCGAAACCGGACGCTTCAAACGATGCAATCTGAAGCCCTGTCCGTTACGCTGATGGTGACGGATGTCTTGGAGCGCCTGCACGTGCCCTATGCGATCGGTGGATCTATGGCAAGTGCGAGCCATGGCCGTATTCGTGCGACCCTGGATGTTGATATCGTCGCCGCCTTGATCGGCAAAGACATCGCTCCGCTTGTTCGCGAACTCGACCAAGAATTTTATGCCGACGCCGCTATGATTCGTGCGGCGGTTGCCAATCAGGGCAGCTTCAACTTGATCCATCGTAGGACCATGTTCAAGATCGACATTTTCGTCGTCGGCGACCGGCTATTTGATCGCCGGCAACTGGAACGACGGCGTCTCCAGGTGCTCTCGCCGCCGGACGGCAAGGCGTTTATCGCCAGCCCCGAAGACGTGATTCTGGCCAAACTCGACTGGTACCGGCAGGGCGGCGAGGTCTCCGAGCGCCAATGGGACGACATTCAGGGTGTGTTGGAAATTCAAGGCGCGGGTCTTGACGTTCCTTATCTTCGCGATTGGGCTGAAGATCTCGGTGTTGCCGATCTTCTAGACCGCGCCCTGACGGAATATGAAGCTAGTCGCTGACTGCTTGAACTACTAATAACCAGCGATGCCCTGCGAAATGGCATAGAGCGCACGTGACATTGTGCGCCGGAACAGTCCCAACGAAACATACCAATCACACATACCAACCCTAACGGCATCGTACTGGATCGATTGATGAACTGGCCTGGCGTCAATGTGTGCGGGCCGGGGCAGGTCGGTGACAGTCACTGGCTCGGCGCCGGCTGGTGGACAGGACTTGGTTGCGCCAGTGACTGTCACCGGGGCGGCGCGATTGGCGCACATGACCGTCTCGTCTGTGTGATTGAAACGTTATCATCCGGACACATGGTCTGGCCTACCAAGGCCATCTTAACCTCTTTTCGACACGTTCCGGGGTACGCAAGTCCCGAAACGTCTATCTGTAAACTCCATGGCCCAAACCTGGCGCAGGAAAACAACCGGGAGTCCCATCCACGTTTCGCTGGCCGCGGGAACGCTGACGGTCAGCTTTGACGGCGCGGTGAATCTCTCCTTTGACGGGGAAGGGCGCATGGTGGGCGCATGGTTCAAAGGGTTGACCTATCGCCGGGGATTGGACAACCGGGTACTGCTCAAATGGACCGAAGCTGAGCAACCGGGACGCCGCCGGCGTCGCTTTCTGGCTGAGGCCGAGCGCCGTGCTGTGCTGGAAGAGGTCTATGGCCTTGCGAGTGATCTGGCCGAGGACCTTCGTGCGGAGCGCCTGGCCACGTCGGCTGCCGATCCGGCCTTCCTCACTGAAGCCGCCCGGCGGCTGGATGCGGTTGCCGGCTGGAGCTGGCCGCGGCTGGAGGCTGAGGCGGTGCGCTTTGCCCAAGTCTACAAGCCCGTTTCCATCATGCCGCCCGATCAGTATCTGGCCCTGGTGCTCCAGGCCACCGAGGGCTGCTCCTACAACGAATGCTCCTTCTGCACCTTCTACCGGGACCGGCCCTTTCGCATCCATTCACCCGCCGCCTTCGCGGCGCATATCGGCCGGGTCGATGCGTTCCTCGGCCGGGGAGTGACCGTACGGCGCTCCATCTTTCTGGCCGACGCCAACGCCGTGATTATGCCTCAGGCGCGCCTGCTCCCTTTGCTCGACCTGGTCAACGCACACTACCCCATCTTGCCGGCTGTAGCCGACAAGAACGCCCAGGCGGCGTGGAAGGAGGCCCACCCCTGGCATCTTACCGGCATCTACGCCTTCGTCAGTGCGCCCGACGCCCTGCGCAAGACGGCCGCCGACTTTGCGGCCATGCGGGCGCGTAACGTCAGCCGGCTCTATGTTGGGCTGGAGACAGGTCACGATCCCTTGCGCCGCTTCCTGCGCAAGGAAGGCGACCGTGAGGCAGTCCTGGCCGCCGTGGAGATGATGAAGGCGGGCGGAATCGATCTCGGCATCATCGCCATGGTCGGCATAGGCGGCGAGACCTATCGGGAGGTCCATTTTCGCGACACCGTCGACCTGATCCGGCGCATGCCCCTGGACAACAATGACCTCGTCTATCTGTCACCCTTTGTTCCATCAGACGACGCGCCCTATGTCGAAGATGCACGTGCCGTCGGCATTGCGCCGCTGGACGAAGCAGCGCTCGATCTGGAAGAGCGTCGGTTGCGCGAGGCGCTCCGCAGCACGCTCCGGGCGCGGGGCGTACGCATTTCGCGGTACGACATTCGCGAATTCCTCTACTGACGATGCGCGACGACCCCCAAGTCTGACTTTTGAGAAAAGTCAGACATCTCTTAGAATGAACTGTCAACGCTCGGAACGGTGCAGCCCGGACCGACGTCTTGATCCCAACCCGACGGCTGTCATTCATCCGCAATTGCGAGGTCGCCATGGTCAAACTATACGATGCCGCCACGAACGAAGTGCTGGGCGAGATCACCGAGGAGCAGCTCCAGTTCCTGATGGATCATTTCGAGGAAGAATCCTTGGAAGATCAGGACTATTATCTCAATGCCGTCACGTTGGACATGCTGGCCGCCCAGGGTGCGGACGAAGCGCTGTTGGGCGTGCTGAAGACGGGCATGGGCAAGCGGGGCGAACTGGAGTTCCGCTGGTCCCGCCAGTAGGCCACTTCCGGCAACGCCCCTCTGACCGGCGAGAATCTGCATGCTCGATCGTCTGCGCGAGACCTACCGGCGCCACCAGGGCTTCCTCCTGCTCTTCATACTCTTTCTCGCCTTTCGCCTGATGGCGCTGGTTTTGTTGCGCCCGGACGCATCCGACTTCAGCTTCTACTACGCCTGGGGCCAGCTGGGGGCCATGGGTTACCGGACCTTTGAGGATCTCTGGGCTACCTATCCGCCCCTCTTTCCGGCCCTCATGCTGCCGGTCTATGAGCTGGCCAGCCGCATCCCCCCCTGGACCGAGCCCCGTTTCTTTTTCGCGATCTTGTTTGGCCTCTGGCTTCTAGTCTTTGAAAGCGGCAACCTGCTCCTCATCTACCGGCTGGGCGGGCGTCTGGATCGGGAGGACCGCACGGACGCCGTTCCGAACTCCGTTTCCCAGACGCAACATGCGCTTCCTCCCGGTCTGACCGCCGCTCTCTTCTATGCCTTGCTCTTTGTCCCTGTCTATACCGTGCTGGGCTGGTTCGAGCCCATGGCCCTCTTCTTTCTGCTCTTGGGCCTGGATCTGCTTCTGGTCAGCCGGGCCTGGGGCTGGGCGGGCAGCGCCGTGGCTGCGGCCCTGGGAACCCTGGTCAAACTGACGCCGGCGCTGCTGGTGCCGGTGGCCATCCGCTGGCTGGGGGCCAGGCTGAGCTGGCGTGCGGCCCGCACGGAATGGTTTCGTCCCCAATCGCCCGGCAACCTGCTGCGGCCTGCTCTCTACGTCCTGCTCTATTTTACCGTGACGCTGGGCCTCGGTCTGTGGCTGGCCCGGGGCAATGCCGAGCTGGCCCTGAGCAGCTTTCGCGTACAGGCCATGCGCCCGCCGTGGCAAACCGTCTGGGCCGTGCTTGACGGCTATTACGGTTACGGCCTCGTGCCGGTGGATATGCGTAACTTCGTCGGTCTGGAGACGCGCCAGTGGGAGAGCAGAATTCCCTGGCTCTGGGTCACGCTGGCGTTCATCGCCCTCTATCTTTGGCTCTATACGCGCCGCTACGACTGGGAAAAGGTCCGGACGCCCATCGCGTTCACGGCCATCAGCGTCATCTGGCTCTTTGTCTACAACAAGGGCTGGAGCCCCCAGTTTCTCATCTGGATTCTGGCCTTTCTCGTACTCCTGAAACCCAATCTCTTCGGCGTTTGCATGGCCGTCGCGCTGAGCCTGATCAACCTGGTGGAAGCCTACGTCTATCTCATTCTGCTGCCCGACGAACTTTGGATCCTGACCGGCACGGTCATCCTGCGCACGGCGCTGCTGATCTTCCTGGCCGGCGACTATCTGGGCCAGATCTGGCCGGTTCAAGTTGCGAGTAACCGAATTGGCCGCATTAGCCGGGGATTTTCCTGGGGAGTCATGGCTGCCGGAATCGTGGGCGCTATTCTGCTGACACCGCGCGCGGCCCAGGCCTATCAGGATCGGCGCTTGGCCGAACATCCCTGCGCCCCCGCGATTACTTACCTGCGCGCTGAGGCCGACGGCGGGCCGGCCACCATCCTGACCGAAGATCTGGCGATCTGGCAGGACTTTTACCCCTGGCTGCG
>CAYZLP010000095.1:0-5268 GCA_964478635.1 uncultured Caldilineaceae bacterium | reverse complement strand
TGGCGACCTTTGATGTAGCAGGGGGACCCATCCGGCTCCTCGCCGCCGAGACCGTGCCGGCGAGCGACGGCGCAATGCTGAATGTCGCGCTTTACTGGCTGGCCGACAATGCGGTTGCGGATAGTTATACAGTCTTCACTCAACTCTTTGACGAAAACGGCGTCATGGTGGCCCAACAGGACAACCTGCCGGTTGAGGGTCTCGCCCCGACCGACACGTGGACGCCCGGCGCCGTCATTCGGGATCCGTACCGTCTGTCCCTGCCTCCCGGATCCGTTCCCGCGGCCGAAACTCATCAATTGCACGTGGGGTTGTATAATGAAGCAGGCCGCCGGCCTTTGACTTTGGCCGACGGCACGACGGCCGACCATGTGACGATTCCGATTCCGGCGCCCTGAGCGCGTCGACGCCAGTCATGACACATACGTCCGAACCGATCCGCGAAATCGAACCGAACGACCGCAGCATCGCCTTCCTGATCTTCGGCTTTTTGCTGGCCTGGTATCTCTTCACCTATACCGGCGTCATTCAGAGCAGCGATGGCTTGGCCATGTTCGCCACCGTGGAGAGCATGGCGCGCCGGGGCGCGATCGACAGCAACCAGCTGCTGTGGATGGACCTGCAGCAGGGCAGCTACGGCGTGGATGGTTCTCTCTACAGCCGCAAGGGGCTGGGCATGCCGCTCCTTGCCTTCCCTCTGGTCTGGCTGGCCAAGCAATGGTCGATCGTGGGCCTCGTCCAGGCGGCGCTGCTGCTCAACCCCATTCTCACGGCCTGGACGGGCGGCCTGCTGTACCGTACGGGGCGGCGTTTGGGTTGGCGACGGACGGTGGCCATCGGCGTGGCCCTCATCTTCGGTCTGGGCACCATGGCCTGGCCCTACACCCAGACCTTTTTCAGCGATCCGGTCTGTGCCTTTGGCCTCTTCGCCGCAGCGTATGGGCTCCTTGCCTACAGCCAGACCGGCTACAAGCGCTATCTGCTGGGTGGCGGTCTGGCCTGGGGAATCGCCTATCTGGCCCGGGTGATCAATCTGTTGACGCTGCCGGTCTACCTGGCCGGCCTGATCCTGGTGCTGCACAATCACGCTGTGCGTGAGGGGTATCGCTTCGATTTCTCCATGCAAGGGGCGCGCTTCGCCGCTGCCCGCTACTGGCGGCCGGTGACGAGCTTCCTGATTCCGATTCTTGCAGCCGGCCTGCTTTCACTGTGGTGGAACTATGTTCGCTATGGCCACATTTTCGAGAGCGGCTACGCCGAGAGCGAGCGCTTCGATGCCGTCTGGTGGTTCGGCGTCTTCGGCCAGCTCTTTTCGCCCGGGCGCGGGTTGTTCTGGTACAACCCGATCCTCCTGCTGGCGATTCCCGGGGCCTTCTGGTTCTGGCGCAATCAGCGGCGTATCTTCTGGGTAACCGTGGCCCTCATCGCCATCTACGTCCTAACCTACGGCAAATGGTATATGTGGCACGGCGGTTACAGTTGGGGGCCGCGCTTCCTGGTACCCATTCTTCCCTTCATGGCCATGTTTGTCGGGCCGATCTGGGCCGATCTCTTTCAGGAAAAGCGCTGGGGCGCGGCCGGCCGCATCGGGGTTGCGGCCCTTTTGGCCATCTCGATAGGCGTTCAGTGGCTGGGCATGTTAGTGCCCTTTTCCCTGGTGCAGGATTGGCTGGCCGCAACCGTAGAACCGCTCTTTGCGCCCGAGACCTTTACGCAGTGGCGTTACTCACCGCTGGTCCGCCAGTGGGAGTATTTGACCCCGGAGAATATTCATCTGGCCTGGTGGCGGGCGGGATACCAGAGCGGCGGCATCAATTGGCTGGCCCTGCTCATGCCCCTCTCTGCTGTGTTGGCGGGGCTGATCGTGCTGCGGCGCCAGGTACGGCTGCGGGAGGCCGCCGATGTGGTCAACACCCCCGGCAACTGGATCTACAGCGGCGCGCTGGCGCTCATTGCCCTGGCGATTCTGACCTACTATCAGCCAATCTTGAGCAGCGCTGACATGCGGGCCATGGCCGACCGCATCGCCGAGGGGGAGCGACCGGGCGATGCCATTCTCTTCCTCCAACCGGACCAGACCCAACAGTTCGCAAATACCTATCATGGCGATCTGGCCACCTTCGGCTTTTTCCAGACAACCGAACTGGACGCCCGCTCTATGGCGTGGTTGGACCGCCTGCGGGCAGAGGAGCGGCGGCTCTGGGTCGTGCCCGACTATCTGCCGCCCGAGCAATCGGGCTGGGAGCGTCCCCTGCGCGCCGAGGAATATTTGCTGGTAGACGGGCGCCCCACGGGTCCCGAGGGCAACCGCCAGGCGCTATACGCCATGGGAAACGCCTATTCCATGCCGGTGACGGGCATCGCGACCATCTTCGGTGACCCCGGGGCCGAGCCGCCCGTCACCCAGGAAAACGGCTGGATTCAGCTGGACGGATACGCCGTTACCACCGAAGTGGCGGCCGGCGGCGAACTGCTCCTCTCCCTGTTTTGGCGCACGCTTCAACCGGTCGATGGTGATTACCAGGTCTTCGTGCACTTCCTCGACTGGAATGACGACAAAATTGCCCAGCGCGATGGCCAGCCCGTGCAGTGGATGCGGCCGACCAGCACCTGGCAGCTGGGCGAACGCATCACCGACCATTACGCCATGCTCTTGCCGGACGATCTGCCGTCCGGCCGCTATCGCATCAATGTGGGGCTCTACGATCCCGTCACTGGCCAACGTCTGCCCATTAGCGCCGGTCCGCAGGATTACGCAATCGAGGTCGGACCCATCGAAGTAACGGTCGAGCGGTAGCATAACGTCCGGCCACTATCATCAGGAGCCATTTCTTGAACGACCATCAACGTCAATGCGTGAAAATCGCCATGATTGCACTCTCAGTCTGGCTCATTGCGGCCTGTGGCCGAGGCAATGCGAATGAACCGGCAGCCAATTCGCCAGCCGCAACGCCGACCGATGCGGTTGTCACAGCCCCGGAGGCAGCCGCGCCTGACGCGATTGGGGAAGGTGACGCCGTCGACACGGAGATTCCGGTGATCACGCTGGAGGCCGTTGATGCCTTCCCGTCGGCCGATACGCCCATGCCGGCTGCCACGCTGCCCCTGAACACAGAAAGCACGGTGACCGCCCTGGAGGTCGCCGAAACCACCGCGTGCGACGTGGAGTCCGATCTGGATCTGGCAGGCTATCCTGATTTGGAGGGCAAGATGGGCTGCGCCGAAGGCCCGGCCACCTTCGACCCGGTGGCGATCAACGAATTCGGCGACAGCCCGGAGACCGACCGTTTCATGCTCTGGTTCAGCAGCGAACGCCTGATCTACGTTCTGCTGCCTGACGGGACCTGGAGCATCTATGAAGATACGTGGGACGAAAGTCAGCCTGAGTTTCTCTGCAATCCCTTTGGCGGTGAGCCGACATCTCCACCCTTGCCCCGCCGCGGTTTCGGCAAACTCTGGTGTGAGAGTCTGGAGCTGCAGGCCACGCTGGGGCCGGTCCCGCGGGAAGAGCGCCTCTGCCAGCATGCCGTCCTGCAGACATTCCAGACAGGCAAAATGTTGGCCTGCTTCGAGGACGCGACCATCCGCTATTTTCAGCTCCACAATGATCAAACGTGGACGCTAGACGTGCAGCGTTAAGAGTCGTTACACAGAGGGATACAGAGGGACACAGAGACGCACAGAGATTTGCAGAGAGATGTCGTGTCAACTCTGTGGCTCTTATCGCCTTGCTCTGCGCATCTCCGGGCAACGTCTGGTCATTTCCGCTTGTCGTGAAAGGGGCTAAAAAGATGCAGGCAAATGAGGTCCGATCACCGCTATGCGCGTAATTGCCGGTTCGGCCAAGGGCCGCAAGCTGCAGATGGTCCCGGGCGACAGCACCCGCCCGATCACCGATCGCGCGAAGGAAGCCCTGTTCAGCATTCTGGGGGATTGGATCGTCGGCAGCCGCGTGCTGGATCTCTTCGGCGGCACGGGCGCCGTGGGTATCGAGGCGCTCAGTCGGGGCGCGGCCTCGGTCTACTTCATCGACTTGAATCGGCGTGCGGTCAAGACCCTCAAGACCAACGTCGACACGTGCGGCTTCAGCGATCAAGCCACGATTGAGCGGGGCGACAGCTTTACCTTCCTCAATCGCTATGACGGAGAAGCGTTTGACGTGATCTATGTGGCCCCGCCCCAGTATGAGGATCTGTGGCGCAAGGCGCTCTTGCTCGTCGACGCCCGGCCGGAGTTATTGGCCGAAGACGGAGACGTCATCGTGCAAATTCATCCCAAGGAGGATGGAGCGATCCCGTTGACCTATCTGGCCGAATACGATCGCCGGCAGTACGGCTCCGTCCTCTTGCTCTTTTACACGGCCGCCCGCAATCTGGACGAGTCCGGCTAGCGTATCGATACAGCATGGCCAAAACAGAACGCGGATTGAGCGGATCTGGCGGATACCCGCGGATGGATCTGGATGAAAATCTGCGTAGATTCGGTAAATCGTTCGACTGAACTCACGCCGAAGTCCGCCTAATCCGCGTTCTATCGGATCGATGGCTGAATGGTTACCTGTCTATAAAAACAAAGACCGATCGATAGTGCAAAGACTACCGATCGGTCTTTAATTTTTGGCCGAAAAACTCAGTGCCGTTACTGCCCTTCACCTTCCATCGCGGTCAGGGCTTCGGAGAGCGCGCCGACGAAGGTGTTGAACTGATCCCGGGTTTCATTCAGCTCGGTAATCGACTCGCCCATGGAGGTAACTTCACCCTCAAGGGTCGCTTCCAGTGCGTCGAGCTGGGCCTGCATGAGGCGCGCCTGCTCGGCGACGATGTCGATATTCGTGCTGACCGACCCGACGTTCTCGTTGATGCGCCCAAGATTGGCTTCAAAAACGGCCAGGCGTTCACCCCCGGTGAAACTCAAGGTACCACCGTTGATAATGGCCAGAATCAGCAGCGTGAGCAACATACCGAGGATCGCGCCGCCGATGGCGGCGGCAAACATGCTGAGTGAGTCGCTGCGGGCGTCGCTATATTCGAGGTCGGGCGCATTGTCAGTCTCGCGCACTTCAGCCTTTGGCTTGGTCACGTCCAAGGACTCTTGATGAACGCTCATAACTCTCCTTCCTGGATGCTAATACATTCGCAGGGCGATGTACCGAAGTTCAATCGCTAACATTGAGTAGAGATATTATACACCAATTCTCGGTTACGGCGAACGTGACACGTGGCGATGTGAAGATTTGTCCGACCGTTGGGAGACATACGATCTGTGCAT
>CAYZLP010000094.1:6611-10484 GCA_964478635.1 uncultured Caldilineaceae bacterium | reverse complement strand
ATGACGACCGGGAAGTTGCCCTCGGGGCTGGAGATGAGCCCGCCCGTCTGGATGCGCTTGGCTGCGGCCACAACTTCGGCTTGGGCCGTGGCCGCGCTGACGACTGCGTCCGCATCATCCAGGGGCAATATCGGCAGACGGCGGGCCCGTTCCCGGAAGCCTGCGTCGTGGGCCTGGATATTCCCGCCATAGAGCCGTACCGCATTGCCAAAAATCGCCTGGTCCGAGCCCTTGATGAAGCCGTCAAAGAAAAGCAGGAGGACCAGGCCGAGCACAATCGCGACCAGGGCAATGGCCGTTCGTCGCCAATTGCGCCACATGTTGCGCCAGGCCAGCTTGAAATAGGTTCCCATCGCGTTACGCTCCTTCTTCCGTTGGTGTGGCGGCCGGATTGGCAGTCACAGCCATGGTCTCGATACCGAAGGGGTGGTTGCCCA
This sequence comes from uncultured Caldilineaceae bacterium, assembly GCA_964478635.1. Taxonomy (GTDB): domain Bacteria; phylum Chloroflexota; class Anaerolineae; order Caldilineales; family Caldilineaceae; genus JAGRCP01. The sequence continues at coordinate 10,047 of CAYZLP010000094.1, read as the reverse complement.
AACCAAACTCAAGAATCCGCAGCAACTGGGTATATAGCGCCTGCGTTTCCGGAAAATCGAACGCCGCCTTCCGCCCGTGCCAATCCGTGCCGTGCTGCTCATTGATCCGGCGGAGGATGCGTTGTCCCATTTCGGAGAGGACCAGCCAGAATACTTCTGCCGCCAACTCGTCGTCGATGTCCGGCGCAATGTCACCCTGGGCTTTCCCCAGCGCGATCAGATTGCGGTAGTAGGCAATAGCATTGTCCATAGCGGCGCGAAAGACCTTGTTTTCGCTGGCGCCGCCTTTCAGCATACGATAGCCCATGCGGCTGTAGCGGGGATTGGTCAATTCGAATTCGACGCTCTGCCGAAAGATCCAGCGCATGTAGTTGAAGAGACCGACATGCTCGGGATCGGGATGATCCAGCGAGAACATCTCCGCCTTTTTCTCGGCGATGTGGCCGACAAGATAGGTGTAGAGATCTTCTTTGTCCTCGAAATATTGGTAAAAGCTGCCCTTGGCAATGCCGGCCCGCGCAACGATGCGCGAGATAGAAGCATTTACATAATCATTGTCGGCGAATTCATCCAGGGCAACGTCAAGGATCTTCGCACGCTTGTCATCCGCTAGATTGAAAAAGGTCTCTTTTGGCATCATCATGCCCCAATATTCTTATGACTGTCCGGTCATATGACTGGTCAGTCACATTGTATGCCGCGCTAGCAGTTTTGTCAAACAAGTTAACATAATTGATTTGCGAGAGAGTCTGCTGTGGCTCTGGATATGCATTTGGTCCTTTGTCGGCTATACTGGGGCAAAAACTCAAAGCGACCATATTCGCCGTCGTCTAGCGGAATGCCAAGTGAAGGCAAACAGAGGTGAGACCATGACCATAACTCGGACGAACCCCGTCGCCATCGTTACGGGCGCCGGCCAGGGGATCGGCAAGGGAATCACGCGCTATCTGCTCGAAAAAGGCTGGCGCGTCGCCATGGGCGAACTCGACCAGGAGGCCGGTGAGGAGACCTTGGCCGAATATACCCCTCTAGGCGAAGTCGCCTTCATTCACGCCGATGTAACGGACGAGGGGTCCGTCGTCAACCTCATCACGGAAAGCATGAATCATTTTGGCCGTGTCGATGCATTGATTAACAACGCCGGCCTTGCATTTCCGGGACGAACACCGGTCGAGGAGCTGGAACTCGATGCCTGGAATCGGATGATTGCGACAAATTTGACCGGACCAATGCTGTGCGCAAAATACGCGGCCCACCATCTGCGGAAAACACGCGGCGCGATTGTCAATATCGCCTCGACCCGCGCGTTCCAGTCGGAGGCCAATACGGAAGCCTATAGTGCTTCCAAGGGTGGCATTGTGGCCCTGTCCCACGCTTTGGCCATCAGCCTGGGACCCGAAGTGCGCGTCAACTGTATCAGTCCGGGCTGGATCAATACGCTCGACTGGAAGAAGACGAGCCGGCGGAAAGTCATGGAATTTAGGCCCATCGATCACGAACAGCATCCGGTCGGCCGGGTTGGCGTCCCGTCAGATGTTGCCGCCCTGGCCGCATTCCTCATTTCGGACGAGGCGGCCTTCATCACCGGTCAGAACTTCATTGTTGATGGAGGGATGATGGTGAAGATGTACTATCAGTAGAGGGCCAGCGTGCCGATTTCTACGAAGTCCTGGCGGCCAAAGGGTCCTGTCCGGGCCGGGATCGGCAGCCCATCGGAACTGCGCTCCAGGCGCAATGTGACAAGATATTCCCCCGCGGGAACGGCCCCGATCCGTGGCATGACGCGCACCTCGCGCACGGGAAAGCCTTCAGGCCAGTGTGCGCTCGGATAATTGAGACCGCCGGCCACCTGCCGCCAGCCGGCAACCGTGCGTCCCGCCGCGTCCCGTAGTTCGATGATGACATCGTAGTTGTCGCGATAGGGACTGGGCCGGGGATGCCAGACCAATTCGGCCCGAAATTCTCCGCCAACTGCACTCTCTGTACGATCCAGCGCAACGTGGGCCAAATCAATGTAATCGAAGCGGGCGATCGGCTGAGGCGCTTCCGGCGGCGCCGGCGCTTTGAAGACGTCGGTCAGGCCGATCCGCCAGCGCTGGCCAGCGATGACGTGATCCCCTTCGCCCATGGGCGTCAGCGGTTCGCCCGTGTCCTGGCGATAGACGAGGACTTCGATGGCATAACGCAGCGGTTTCGCCGATACGGGTACGGCAAGGGCGTAGCGTTGAGTCGCGGTTGCGCCGGTCTGCCACGTGCTCGTCGGCGGTTGGAACGCCAAGTCTTGTTGGGTGAGCAACAGGTCGCTGTCGTATTCGTAGAGCCGCAGGGAAGTGCTCAGGTCCGCGCCCGTTTCGCCGATGCCGGGTAGCGCCTCCCAGACCAGATCAATGTACAGCATCTCGCCGGCATCCACTGCGGTGTGCGGCATCCGCCCAATCAGTGCCAGGGCATTGCCAAAGCGTGCGTCTACGGCCATCATCTCATCCTCTCCGAAGCGGGTGGCGGGGCTGTCGTAACGCTGGACGCGTAGAAAATCGCGCCCGGCATAGGCAAGGTCCTGGCCCATGGTCCGGTTTTCCTCCAGCCACGTGCGAATGACGCCGGACGGATCGCTGACCGTATCGTACAGGCGGTAGTGCCAGAGGCGCGGATGGGCGTCGGCCATGGCGCCCAACGCGGCCTCCGTGGCGGCTGCCGAGACGGCAAAGAAATCGCTCTCCGGGTCACCCCAACCCAGCGAGGGTTCGCCGTCTACGCTGCCGCTGCGGGCGATGATGACCGGCGTGTCGGCGTTCAGTCCCATCGCCGCATGTTCCTCCTGCAGGGCGGCATACTCGGTGATGCGCCCACTCCATGCGATGGCCGGTGGTCGTGAGGCCAAGGGCCCGACCAGCTCCGTGGGCCAGTAGACCTCCAGTGCCGGATAGACCCAGCCCGCGTTGACGAGAATCCCGTCTCCCGGCCGCCAGTTGCGCGCGAGGTCGGCCACTGCGCTGCGGTGATCGTCAGCCCGGTAGCGCGGATTGAACCAGAACTCGTAGAGTCCCCAACCGCTGAGCCCGATAAACAGGACCAGCGCCAACGCTGTCGCCGGCCGGCCGAACCGGCGCAATTGCATGAGTGCCCCGCCGAGCATCAGCATGAACACCGGCGCATAGACAAAGACGTAGCGCACGTGATAGAGAGGCGTCACGAACGCGGTGAGGAAATAGAGCAACCCGATCGGCACGAAGAGATAGAGGAGCAGCGGACCGCGCCCATCGCGTGCCGGATCCTTCTCGGTAGGCCACAGCGCAAACATTGCCAGCCCGGCAACGGCCACCAGGGCAAAGGGCCACATACGTCCGCCCGGCGGCGTTTGGCCGACGACCAGCGCGCCCAGGGTTTCGCTGAGCGTGGCCAGAAATGCCTGGAGGGAGGGCCAGGGTTCGCGCCA